>JBLIKP010000001.1:0-85638 GCA_047635375.1 Sphingobacteriales bacterium
ACAAAGGTTAACGATGGGATTTTAGAAATACGTTCGATGTATTTTTGAGATCCCATCATTTTATCATCAGAATTAGTTCCTCGTAGCATCTCATCAATCAAAACTAAGGCAGGCCCACTTTTAAGGTTATCCAAAATTGATTTCAACCTATCAAGCTCTGCCTTGAAATAAGAAGTTTGCTGATTTAAAGAGTCATCCACCCTTAGATGACTTAAAACAGGGATAATTGGTGTAGAGAATTTTGAAGCGCAAACAACGCCTCCCATTAATGCAAGTACTTGATTTATACCTAATGCTCTCAGAAAAGTACTTTTTCCAGACATGTTTGAGCCTGTTATCAAATAAGTTTGTGGAGCTATTTTCGACGAAAAATCATTGCTCACCATGATTTCTTGTTGGATTAATGGATGGCCCATGTTTTCCGTTGATATACTAAGAGATTCAGAAAACTCAGGGGTGGAATAACTGGGATTGTTGAATTTGAAATTAGCCATGGAATTGAGCTTCTCCCATTCTCCAAGATTTCCAAAATTTTCAGGTGTTACTTCCTCAATGCGCGATTCGATTTCTTGGCATTTTAAGGTTAATAAGACATCCGAAAAAAATAAGGTATTGTTAAATAAATAGGCGGCCCCATTTAATTTACGGTCAAAAGAATTTGAAAGCTTTTTTATAGAACTAATTAAATCCAAGTGCTTAATCGATCTTTCTTGAAGGGAGTTCAAATAAGGTGAATTAAAGCTTTCCTTTTTAACAAGGTTAAGCAATGTCTTTAAGGTCGCGAACGACAATGTAGTTTTGCTTAAGTTTTTTTGCCAAATCACCAAATACTTTCCCAAGAAACCCGTCACAGCCCATGGTATTAAAGCGAATAAACCAACTAAGCCCCATTGACCAAGAATGCCAAAATACCCGATTAAAGAGCAGTTTATTAAAGCAATAATTTGAATAATTCGCTTGTTTATATTTTTGGACGGCAAAGCCGACTGCTTTAAGTTGCTTATCGCAGATTTTGTATGAAGATCGGTGCTTGGATGCTTTAAAGAATACGCAAGAAAATTTTGCCGAAACTTGATGTTTTCGGCTAGTTCTTTATGGGCATTCTGGGTTGAAATTAATTGTTCGGAATCGTAATTTGATTCCGTTAAATCATCGGCGAAGGCTATTTTCCCCTCATTAAAAACGCCACGGTAAATAAAATTAAAAAGAGAATTCACCCCTATTAAATCAAGATCTCTTGAAAGGGAATGCGATTTTTTAAGCAAAAAATTGTCATTGAATGCACTTTCTGCGCCTTCAAGAACCTGAAGCTCATTTTGATTTATTAATAAAAGGTTTTCCTTAGTGGCTAAAAGTTGCCCTTGTTTTCTGTGTTTTCTGACAAGCCACAAAAAAACAAGTAAAAACATTATTGTTGCAAGTAAAAGCAAATAATGGTGAAGGAAAATTAAAACTATTGCGAGGGATAAGAAAATAATAAAGACAAATAACCTAGCCAAGGCTAGGGTTTTTAACTTTTCACCTAGATCTGATATTTTTGTTTCAAGTTCTTGAACGCGCAGGAAATAGAAGTTTTTAATATCTTTTGCCATAACTATGCTCACTGAATTTTAATGATTTATTGACCAATCAACTGACCCCATTTTCATATAAACGATCACTTATTTGAATGGGATTTGCGGGTAGAAAACCCGGGATCGAAAGTCGGCTTTATTTTTTATTCAGATTTAAACGATTTGTTTAAGGTAGAATAAAAAAGGCCATCCTATGGATGGCCATTAAATAGAATTATCTTGTATTATATTTTTCCTTTTGACAAGCCTGCTTTAGCCTCTGCAAGTTTAGCTTCGACACGTTCGATTTGAGCTAATTTAGCATTGTATTCTGCTTCGCTCATTTCTTTATTTTTAAGCTTACTAGCAAGTAGTTCCTTTGTTCTGGCAAGTTTGGCTTCCGAATTTTTAATCTTTTTTTCTTGAGCCATTAATTTACTTTCACGTTCTTGTGCTTTAGCAGATTTCCGATCTTTTTCTTTTTTCTCTTTATCCTTAGAATCCGCATCGTCATCTTCGGAATCAAGTTCTTTTGAGTCTTCTTCTTTGGAGTCTGCATCAGTTGTGTCGGACTTGTCCTTTTTCGACTTTTTGTCTTTTAATTCTTTTTCGGCTTTCTTACCCTTAGATTTATCTTTTGATTTTTCTTGCTTCACTTTTTCTTTGGCTTCTTCAAGGTTTTCTTCACCTTCTTCTTCAGTCTCAGCTTTAACGTCCTTGGCTGCTTTTGCAGCTTTTTCCTTCATTTCCGTTTTTGCTTTTTCCCCCTTGCCCTTAACATCTTGTGCAGATACGTATAGAGAAACAAAAGAAAATGCAATTAGAAAAATTATTAATCTTGAAATCATAGTTTTGTTTTTTAATGTTTGTATTAACTAATGTAAAAAAAGGTCCAACTTGGGCGTTTTTAGAAGGAAATTAATTTTTTCATTACTTCGTCCAATTTATTGTTGGCAAGAAATTGCTTCTCTAATTCAATGTTCATCGGGATAGGAGTGTCCATTGAAGAGCATCGCATTACTGGAGCATCTAGATGGATGAAGCATTCTTCTCCAATCCATGATGCAATTTCACCGCCAATACCGCCAGTGTGTGTGTCCTCATGGAGGATTAAGCATTTCCCGATTTTTTCTACTTGTTCCTTAACCAATTCTTTGTCCCAAGGTAAAAGTGTTCGTAAGTCTAAAATCGCCACATCACTATCTGGGTTGTTTTCGGCCCAGGTTTCTGACCAGTGAACGCCAAGGCCGTAGGTAATAATAAGAACGGAATTCCCTTCTTTAACCATTTTTCCTTTTCCAATTTCTATTGTAAATGGTGCGGTTGTTACTTCTTCTCTTATTGATCTATATAAGCCTTTATGTTCGAAGAAAATGACTGGATTTGGGTCATTTATTGATGCTAACAATAGTCCCTTTGCATCTTGTGGCGTTGCTGGATAGACAACCTTAAGACCTGGGGTGTGGAAAAACCAGGCTTCATTACTTTGTGAGTGAAAAGGGCCCGCACCAACTCCGGCTCCGGTTGGCATACGGACAACCACATCAACATTTTGACCCCATCTGTAATGGGTTTTTGCTAAGTTGTTTATTATTTGGTTAAATCCGCAGGTTACGAAATCGGCGAATTGCATTTCAATCATGGCTTTGTATCCATTGATTGCTAAGCCTAATCCTGCGCCAACAATCGCCGATTCACAAATTGGAGTATTTCTGACCCTTTCCTTGCCAAAAGCTTCTACAAAGCCATCGGTGATTTTGAATACGCCACCATATTCCGCAATATCCTGACCCATTAAAATAAGATTAGGATGCTGTTCCATGGCTTCGTATAATCCTTTTTGAATGGCATCAATAAGTCGAATCTCTTCTTTTGGACCGGACGGCTCAATGATTTCAGGATTGAATTCTTGGAAGAGGTCGTTTACTTGAATGCTTTCACCAACTTCCGGTTCTTCAGCCTCGAAGGCGATTTTTAATGCGTCGTCAATTTCTTTTTTATGCGCTAAACGTAAATCTTCAATCTTTTCTTGAGTTAATATTCCTTCGTCAAGAAGTAGTTTTTCGTAATTATTTAATGGATCCTTTGTGGCCCAATGGTCGATTAAATCTTGTGGTACATATTTGGATCCACTAGCTTCCTCATGGCCACGCATTCTGAATGTCATACATTCAACTAAAACTGGCCGAGGATTTCGCCTTATATCTTCAGCTAAACGTGAAATGGTTTCAAAAACTTCGATAATGTTGTTTCCATTTATCGTTATCCCTTCCATTCCGTACCCTTTTGCCTTGTCAGCAATTTGTTCGCATCGAAATTGGTCTGTTGTGGGTGTGCTTAATCCGTATCCGTTATTTTCTACAACAAAAATTACCGGTAAATCCCATACCGAAGCTACGTTTAGTGCTTCATGGAAATCTCCTTCACTAGTCCCGCCTTCTCCTGAAAACACTAAACTACATTTTGCTTCACCATCTAATTTGTGTGAAAGTGCAATCCCATCGGCAATAGCCAATTGAGGGCCTAGGTGGGAAATCATCCCTATAATATGATGTTCTTTGGTTCCAAAATGGAATGAGCGATCTCTACCCTTGGTGAATCCCATTTCTTTCCCTTGCCATTGGGCAAAAAGCTTGTCCAACGGAATTTTTCTTGAAGTAAAAACGCCTAGATTCCTGTGCATTGGAAGGATATACTCGTCCATTTCCATGGCTTGTGTACAGCCTACAGCGATTGCCTCTTGGCCAATTCCTGAAAACCATTTCGAAATTTTCCCCTGCCTTAATAAGATTAGCATTTTTTCCTCGATCATTCGAGGTAAAAGCATGCCATCGTATAATGCAATTAAACGATTGTCGGTCAATGTTTTTGTAGTCATTATTTTGTTGATTTGACGCGTCGAAAATACATCAATTATATTTGCTTTCTGAGAAAAGAAAGCATTTTATTGGGGGTTTTGCTTTTTGTTGTTGTGGTCTTTAAGCATAGCACCAAAGGATTTTGGGGCAACTTTTGGAAGTTCTCGACGGCTGCCCCAAGCACCTTTAAAGAATCTTTTTAGACCCCAATTTTTTAATTTTGCTCCAGGCAGATTCATTAGTTTGCGGCTAGACATTCCCTTTTTCCAGAAAAACCATGTCCACATTTCCTTTGACCCGCCGTATTCTTGGTCTACAAATTCTTTGCGATTGTTGAGTAATAGTCCGTGAAGATTGATTTTAACGGGGCAAACTTCGGTGCAATTTCCGCAAAGTGAAGAGGCGAAACTTAAATGTTTTAAATCCTCTGTGCCTTGAAGGTGAGGAGTGATTACAGAACCAATTGGGCCGCTATAAGTGCTGCCGTAAGTGTGGCCTCCAATGTTTTTATACACAGGGCAAGCATTTAGGCAGGCCCCACAGCGAATACAATATAGAGATTCGCGTGTTACTGGGTTTGCTAAAATTTTAGAACGTCCATTGTCTAAAAGTACTACAAACATTTTTTCAGGTCCATCTGGCTCACCTTTGCCCCTAGGGCCGCTCAAAATTGTGTTGTATACGGTTAGGTCTTGGCCTGTCCCGTGAGTTGCTAAAAGCGGCCAGAACAGGTGCAAATCCTTTATTGATGGTAGGATTTTTTCTATCCCTACAATAGCTATATGAATTTTTGGGAAAGAGCTGCTTAAGCGTATGTTTCCTTCGTTTTCTGTTAAAGCAATTGAGCCAGTATCTGAAATAATAAAATTGGCTCCAGTAATTCCAGCTCCAGCCTTCAGGAATTTCGTTCTTATTTTATCTCGAGTGAAAAGTGTGATGTCTTTTGCACTCATGTTAATATCAGTACCGAATTTTTTATGGTAAAGCTCTGCAATGTCACCGTGGGACTTGTGCATTGCAGGAGTTACAATATGGTAGGGCTTCTCACCATCTAATTGCTGAATGTATTCCCCTAAATCGGTTTCTACAGGCTCTATTTGATTTTCATGGAGAAGTTCGTTGATTTCCAATTCCTCGGTAACCATTGACTTCCCTTTAACTACCATTTTTACATTTTCCTCTTTTAGAATTTTGAGAATTTCGGTGCGTGCTTCTTCCTTATTATTGGCCCAAATTACTTTCCCGCCTTTTGCGGTGAAATTTTCTTCAAACTTTAGAAGGTTTTTATCCAAATGCTCGATTGCATCCCACTTTGTGTGATTCGCCCACTCACGCGCTAAATCAAGGTTTTCGAAATACTTTTTTCCTTTCACCACCGCATCTTCGTAGCGTTTCATATTGAAATTGATTCGCTGACGGTGGTTGAGGTCGAAGGCCTTTTTTTCGGCGTCTGAAAGGAATTGTTCGGCTTGAGCCATGGATTAATTTGTTTTAAAAAAGGCCCTTCGTTTTAAGGAAAGGCCTTTTTAATTTAGTTTTTGAAATCGTTTTCAACGTTAACTTCAATTCGTTTGTCTTGATTAGCCAACTGCCAAGCAGTATGGAAAACTAATCTTGTGCGGTTTTGAAGTGCTTCGAAATTTATCTTATCAACTGTGTCTGATGCTTTATGGTAATCATCATGAACTCCGTTGAAATAGAAAATAATTGGAATATTGTTTTTTGCGAAGTTGTAATGGTCACTTCTGTAGTAGTAACGATTTTTATCTTTTGGGTCGTTGTAGGTATAGTCTAAATCAAGTTTTGTATACAGCTCATTAGCTTTTTCGTTAATATCGTGAAGCTCCGTACTTAATTTATCAGACCCAATAACGTATATGTAATTTGAATTGTCCTTGTGTGCATCATCAACACGGCCAATCATATCAATATTTAAGTCGGCAATAGTATTAGATAATGGAAAAACAGGATTGCTTGCATAATAAGACGAACCTAAAAGTCCTTTTTCTTCACCTGTAACTGCAAGAATAAGTATGCTTCTTCTTGGTCCTTTTCCATCTTTTTTAGCGGTCATGAAAGCTTGCGCCAATTCAATTAAACCAACTGAACCTGATCCATCATCATCTGCTCCGTTGAAAACTTCGCCATCTTCAGACCCTATATGATCAAGGTGAGCCGAAATTACAATCACCTCATCTTTAAGGTCTGTTCCTTCAATAAAACCAAGTACGTTTTTGGTGTCAATTTCATTTTGATATTGAGTAATATCAATTTTAACCGTCATGTTAACGTAGAAAGAGTTTGGCTTTAAACGTTTGTTGATTTTGTTTTTTAAATCAAATAGGTAAAGATCTTTTGAATCCTCCCCAATGTTTTCCTTTAGTTTGGTTAAAGCAGATTTATTGAAAATCACCATTTTATTAGCCATTTCAGGGCTTATGTAAACTACAGGGAATGGTGTTTCACTGTCAGGCCAAGAAATTCTATCGTGGTTTAAGTATGGACCGAAACGCTTCGTGTTTTTTTCTATATCCTCGTCAATCACTAAAAGTCCTGTTGCTCCCCAAGCCTTAATACTGTCTAACTTAGCTCTGTAGCTACGTCCGAAACTTGAAGGCTCCTCCGACATTGTTACCGCATATTTACCCTTGGCGTTTTTTGGCTCACCGTTAAACATAAGCACTAGCTTATCCTTCACATCGATTTCTTCAAAGTCGTTATAGTTTTCAGAGTAGATTCCGTATCCAGCAAAGGCAATGTCATTAGTGGTAACATCAAGCTCAGTTCCCGGTAGCGCATAAAAATCTTCACCGAATTTATTTTCTTTTTGATTGATGTAAATCTTTTTGTGGTTCCAAACAGATTTAATCAATGGGACTTTTTGAAAGTACCCATCGATAGCTGGGATCCCTTTTATTCCGTAGGATTTAAACTCCTTTACTAAATAATCGGCGGCCATATTGTAGCCTTCTTTTCCAGTTTCACGACCAGCATATTCATCGCTAGCAATAATGTTTAAGTGTTTTGATAAGTCTGCAGCTGTAATAGTTGCTGCATATTTACTTTGAGTTGCATCTTGACCATTAACCATGCTTGCGCAGAATGGAAGGGCCAATAAGATTAAATATTTCTTCATTTTATTATTTTTGGAAGGCTGAATATACGGCAAATCGAGATTAAGAAAAACTAAAATTTAGCAGTTTATCTTATTGACTCTGTTTTCGTGCCTTCCGCCTTCAAAGGGGGTTTGTAAAAAGGTAGATACAATTTCATTAGCATCGTCAAAAGCAACAAAACGAGCAGGAATACAAACAATATTTGCGTTATTATGCTGTCTTGATAATGCTGCTAATTCTTTTTCCCAGCAAATGGCTGCTCTAATTCCTCCATGCTTATTTGCTGTCATCGCTACTCCATTTGCACTTCCGCAGATAAGAATTCCGAGTTCTTGTTTTCCAGCTTTAACGCTTTCAGCAAGTGGGTGAACATAGTCTGGGTAATCCACTGATTCTCGACCATGAGTTCCAAAGTCTTCACAATCATGACCTTTTTTGGTAAGGATGTCTATTAACTGTGCTTTGTATTCGAATCCAGCGTGATCGCCACCTAATGCAATTTTCATATTTACCTGTTAATTTTGTTCTCTTTGTTTTTTAATGTCCTTAAGTTTTCTGCGCTCCACAGAGCCTGAGATAAAGATGCTTATTTCGTAAAGGAAAAACAATGGCATACTTATTAGAAGCTGCGTTGGAATATCAGGTGTAGGTGTAAGAAAGGCCGCCAGTATCAAAATAATCATGATGGCGTGTTTTCTGTACATCCGCATAAATTTTGGCGTGATAATTCCCATTTTCGAAAGGAAGTAGATTACCAAAGGGAGCTCAAATAGGATTCCAGCAGCAAAACAAATACTTGTAATCGTTGAAATGTATGAGTTAATACTTATTTGGTTCAATATCTCTGGACTCAACTCATAATTTGCCAAGAAATTGATGGACATAGGGGTCACGATAAAATAACCGAATAGTACGCCTGTTAAAAAAAGACTTGAACTAAAAAACACAACACCTCGTGTGGTGCTTTTTTCCTTGAATTTTAAGCCTGGTTTAACGAATCTCCACACCTCCCAAAGTAAGTAGGGGAATCCAAGAACCAACCCGATTACAAATGAGATTACTATGTGCTTGGTGAATTGACCAGCCATTTCTGTGTTTAGTAAGGAGAAGTTTATTTCTGTAACACACAGCCCTTGAGCAAGGTTAAGCCACTCACTTAGGGCGCATAATTTTCTATAGGTCCAAAAGTCAACCGACTTTGGTCCTAAAATAATCATGTCAAAAACTATGTTTTTATAGGAGAATGCAAGACCAGTAATGGTCAGGATGAACAAAGTCGAACGGATTACGTGCCACCTCAATGATTCAAGGTGGTCAATGAATGACATCTCCTTGGCGTCTATGTCTACCGGTTCAACCGGACCCGTTGTTTCTGTTTTGTCGGTCATTTGAGTGCAAAGATAAATAAACCGAATGGTCTAATAACAAAAAAACTCCGCAGGAAACCTGCGGAGTTTTTAATTTTTACTTTATCCTTACATTTTAAAGGTTTCCATAAACTTAGTGGTGAAATTCCCGGATCTATAATCGGGGTCTTTCATAAGTTTTATATGGAATGGTATTGTTGTTTTAACACCTTCAATAATGAATTCCGACAATGCTCTTTCCATTGTAGCAATTGCTTCGTCTCTTGTTTGAGCAACGGCAATAAGCTTGGCAATCATTGAGTCATAATTCGGTGGAATTACATAACCAGCATAAACGTGAGTATCTACACGAACTCCATGGCCTCCTGGGCTATGGAAATTTGTTATTTTTCCTGGAGACGGTCTGAAATCGTTTTCAGGGTCTTCAGCATTAATACGGCACTCAATTGCGTGCATCTTAGGAATGTAAGCCTTTCCCGAAACAGGGATGCCTGCCGCTACCTTTATTTGCTCCTTAATTAAGTCGTAATTAATTACTTCTTCAGTTACAGGGTGTTCTACTTGGATACGAGTATTCATCTCCATGAAGTAGAAATTCCGGTGTTTGTCCACTAGAAACTCAACAGTTCCAGCACCTTCATATCTTACGGCATGAGCGGCTTTAATAGCTGCTTCTCCCATTGCCTTACGCAGCTTTGGAGTCATAAAAGGTGAAGGAGCTTCTTCGGTTAATTTTTGGTGGCGACGTTGGATTGAACAATCACGCTCACTTAAGTGGCAAGCATTTCCTTGTTGATCGCCGATAACCTGGATTTCAATATGTCGAGGATCTTCAATGAATTTCTCAAGGTAGATTCCATCATTTCCAAAAGCTGCACCAGCCTCTTGACGAGCTGAGTTCCATCCTTTTTCAAATTCATCTTCCTTCCAGCAAAGACGCATTCCTTTTCCACCACCACCGGCAGTAGCTTTAAGCATAATTGGATATCCAATTTCTAATGCAACTTCTTTCCCATGCTTGATGTCTCTAATTAGACCTTCAGAACCGGGGATTGTAGGTACACCAGCTTTTTTCATGGTAGTTTTGGCCATAGCCTTGTCTCCCATGTTATTAATCATGTCTGGTGAAGCTCCAATAAATTTAATGCCATTATCAGCACAAATGGCAGAAAATTTAGCGTTTTCAGCTAAAAACCCATATCCTGGGTGAATAGCATCCGCGTTTGTAATTTCCGCTGCAGCGATAATATTGGGAATATTTAAATATGAGTCAGCACTTGGTGGCGGGCCAATGCACACCGCTTCATCTGCAAAACGCACATGAAGTGATTCACGGTCGGCGGTAGAATATACCGATACCGTTTTTATGCCCATTTCTTTGCAAGTACGTATAATACGTAATGCAATTTCACCACGGTTGGCTATAAGTATCTTTTTAAACATAATGGTTTTTTAGTTTGATAGATGCCAAATTTCCCCATAAATGGGAAGTGAGCTCCTAATTAGGAAGGGTCAACTAAGAAAAGAGGTTGATCGTATTCAACAGGGCTAGCGTTGTCTATCAAAACCTTAACGATTTTCCCTGAAACTTCAGATTCAATCTCATTGAAAAGTTTCATTGCTTCAACGATGCAAAGAACTTGTCCTGGTTTGATGGTGTCCCCAACATTTACAAATATATCTTGATCCGGTGAAGGAGTTCTATAAAATGTTCCAATCATTGGAGATTTAATAGTGATGTAGTTTGCGTTTTCATCCGCTACTGGAGCATCGGCTGGAGCCGAAGCAGGTGCTGATGGAGCGGGAGTCATTGGCGCTTGCATTTGTTGCATAGCCTGAGGCGCATAAGCAACCATCTCAGTTTTTCTTTCTTTTGGTGATTTTATCACCAATTTGAAGTCTTCTTTTTCAAGAGATACTTCGCCTACTCCTGATTTAGAGACAAATTTAATCAGGTCCTGGATTTGTTTTAGATCTAACATAGAATTGGTTCGTATTGGTAGATAATGTTTACAATAATATTAAAATGTTTCTCTACCTCAAAAAAGACTGCCAACAAAAATCAAATTTGAGGTAGTTTTTAAGTTATTAATAAGTGTTATAAATTATTCTTTTGTGTCGTAAGCCCATTTAATATAAATGGAGCCCCAGGTGAATCCTCCGCCAAATGCTGCAAGGACAATGTTATCACCTTTTTTCATTTTGCTTTCCCATTCCCACAGACATAAAGGAATAGTTCCATTTGTAGTATTTCCATACCTTTGAATGTTTAGCATAACCTTTTCCGGTCCAACACCCATACGACTTGCCGTAGCGTCAATTATTCTTTTGTTTGCTTGGTGAGGAACTAACCATGCTACATTTTCTGCAGTTAAGTCGTTTCTTTCCATGATTTCTGCAGCTACATTTGCCATGTTTTCTACGGCAAATTTAAATACTGTTCTTCCTTCTTGATAAACGTAATGTTCACGAGCGTCAACGGTTTCATGGCTTGCTGGCTTTCTAGAGCCACCAGCTTTTTGGTGTAAAAATTCAGCTCCTGACCCATCAGATTTTAGGATAGAATCTTGTATTCCAAATCCTTCATCATTTGCTTCTAAAAGCACAGCGCCAGCGCCATCACCAAAGATGATGCAAGTTTGTCGGTCGGTGTAGTCGATTATCGACGACATTTTATCACCACCAACCACTACAATTTTTTTATATGAGCCTGTTTCAATGAATTTTGAAGCAGTTGCAAGCGAAAATAAGAATCCAGAACAAGCAGCACCTATGTCGTAACTGAAGGCATTGGTTGCTCCAATTTGATCGCATATTAGGTTGGCTGTGGCCGGAAATTGCATGTCTGGCGTTACAGTAGCGCAGATTAACAAATCGATTTCTTTTGGGTCAATACCACGTTTTTTACAAAGGCCTTTTACAGCCTCGGCGCCCATGTGAGATGTTCCTTTGCCTTCGCCTTTTAAAAGCCGACGTTCGTTTATCCCTGTTCGACTAGTTATCCATTCGTCTGTAGTATCGATCATGGTTTCTAATACCTTGTTCGATAAAACGTAATCAGGTAGATATCCGTTGACTGCTGTAATTGCCGCTTTTATATTTCCCATGTATTGGTGTTCGAGATTTTGAAGGTAGCTAAACTACGGCTTCTTTAAATATTTTGGTAATCTTATTGGTAAGATTAGAGGTAACCATGTCTCTTGTCATAAGAATCATGTTTTTAATAGCCTTAGCATTAGAAATTCCATGACCAATTACAACAGGAGCGTTAACCCCTAAAATTGGGCTTCCTCCATAGTTTTCGTAATTGAATCGGTCAAAGAATTCGTCCTGAATTCCTCTTTTACGGATATAATAATAAAACGATTCAGCCTCTTTTAAAATTACATTTCCTGTAAAGCCATCACAAACGATTACATCGGCCTTGTCATTAAAAAGATCGCGCCCTTCAATGTTTCCAGCGAAGTTTATTTGTGGTGTGTTTTTTAAGAGTTGATTTGCGGCTTGGGTAAGGATAGACCCTTTTTCTTCTTCTTCCCCAAGGTTCATTAATCCGACTTTAGGATTATCGATTCCGAAAACGCTTTTGGCGAATAATGAACCAAGAATTCCAAATTGGACTAAATGTTCCGGCTTACAATCGGCATTGGCACCGACGTCCAAAATCACCCCATAACCACCTTTTTCCTTTGGAACTAGAGCGGCAATTGCAGGACGAGTAACGCCTTCTATCGGGCGCACACTAAATGCAGCACCAACAAACATAGCGCCTGTATTACCAGCACTTGCGAAGGCATCAACTTTCCCAGCTTTTAATAGGCCGAAACCTACTGCTATACTTGAGTCTGTTTTTTTAGAAATTGCTTTGGTGGGATGTTCACTCATTCCGATGACTTCGGTGGTGTGAACAATTTCGAAATTTTCGGAGTTTGAACCGTTTTGATCTAGGATTGAACGAATTTCTTTTTCGTCTCCAATCAGGACCAACTTGACATCATTACCTAGTTCTTTAGAAGCTTGAATGGCTCCTAAAGTTGTTTGCAAAGGTGCGAAATCGCCCCCCATTATATCTAAGGCTATTTTCATGGATGGTTCCTGTTTTATGCTAACCGAAAGTGGATATTTTTTATAAAAACCACAAGAAAAAAGGCGATAAAAAACCCTGCTCCTTTATAATACAAGTGAGCAGGGTTTGAAATTTCCTTACTCTGCAGTGGCTTCTACCACC
This sequence comes from Sphingobacteriales bacterium, assembly GCA_047635375.1. Classification (GTDB taxonomy): domain Bacteria; phylum Bacteroidota; class Bacteroidia; order Sphingobacteriales; family Sphingobacteriaceae; genus JBLIKP01. The sequence goes on from JBLIKP010000001.1 coordinate 13,123, forward strand.
ATTTTACCGTTGTAGTACATGTTGCCATCAACAAAGTACGCTCGGTGTGGCTGGTGAATAGTACCAGTGGTTGCACATTTTGCCAAAGCAGGAGCTACCGCTTTGTAATGAGTTCTGCGCTTGTCTCTCCTTGTTTTGGAAATCTTTCTTTTAGGATGTGCCATTTTGCTACGACTTTAAATTTAAATTTTTCAATGCATCCCAACGTGGATCTTGCTTTTGATCCTTATTGGCAATGTTTAGTTTGTTTATTTCCTCAATAGTGTCTTTATCACAACTTTGTCCGTCAATTCCAGCGTCTTCACAATTTGGAATCATTGGGAGGCTTAAAACTACGAATTCATAAATGAATTGTTTCAATTCGATTTCTGAAGAGTCTTGTGGAAGAAAGATTATCTCATCCGTTGTGTCTTCTTCAGGTCCTGAAAGCTTGATAATTAAGCTTTCTTCTATCCAAATTGGTTGTTTAAATTCCGAAGTACATCGATCGCAGTTTAGAGTAACAGTACCGTCAAAGTCGAAATGAAGCTGTAACATATGGTCAGCTTTTTCAAATATGAGGTTTAATTCTAAATCACTTCCCGATATCCTATCGGCCTCCAGTTGTTCAAAAAACGATGCGTCTATTGAATACTTAAATGAATGTTCTCCGTTTTTCAACCCTAAAAAGGGAATTGTAAAAGCATTTTTTTTAAGCATTCTCCGCTTCTTTTATTCAGCCTGCAAAATTAGGTATAAATGAGTTGAATAACAAAATTCTTGCAGTAAGTTTTTTTTATTTATCCGTTCCTGTCATTTTCCAATCTTGATGAAGCTAACGGATTGGAAGTTAATTCGCTATACTCCGAACGCATTTTTATTATATCTAATGTGGTAAAAAGCGTTTCTCTAAGTGAATCAGGATTGGCTTCTTTTTTTCCCGCTAGTTCGTAAGCCGTTCCGTGATCCGGAGATGTTCTTATTACAGGAAGTCCTGCAGTAAAGTTCACTCCTTTACCAAAGCTAAGGGCCTTAAAGGGGACTAAACCCTGGTCGTGGAACATTGCCAGGACGCCGTCAAATTTCTTGTAATTCCCTGAGCCAAAAAATCCATCTGCAGAATACGGGCCTAATGCCATAATTCCTTGTTTCTTTGCTTCCTCAATCGCAGGAATTATCCTTTCATTTTCTTCGCCGCCTAATTTTCCGTTATCTCCGGCATGCGGATTCAAGCCTAAAACCGCAATTTTCGGCTTGTTTATTCTGAAGTCAGATTTTAAAGTTTGGTTTAAAATCTTAATTCGACTGAGTACTTTTTTCTTTGTGATATTTGTACTTACCTCAGAAAGGGGGATATGTCCGGTAACCACGCCTATTTTTAAATGTTCATTCACCATTAACATGAGCGCTTCGCCATCAGTTGCTTTTGATTCGATATATTCCGTATGCCCTGGGAATTCAAATCCGCTTTTCGAAATAACGTCCTTATTAATGGGTAGTGTTATTAAGGCTTGAATTTCACCAGCATATAATGCTGTGGTTGCCGCCTCAAGAGATTTAATAGCATATTCACCCCCTACTTCGTTGGGTTCTCCTAAAGTGATTTTCACTTCCTCCTCCCATGCATTGAGTATATTGAGTTTTCCTGGCTTAGCTTCAGAAACTTGAGATATTGCATTGAAATTTATATGTGGCACTCCCGCCGCCTTTCTGTGGTAACTTACTACCTTTGATGAGCCGAAAATAACAGGAATACATCTACTTAATATTCTTTCGTCTTGGATTGTCTTTAAAAAAACTTCTAATCCAATTCCGTTAATGTCGCCAGTTGTAAATCCTATGATTGTGTTATTTTCCATTTTTAATATATTATCCGCTTAACGGGAATAAAAGGTTTTTTTAAGCCTTACCCAAGAATATTATGCAATTTTAAGAAGAATTTCTGTATTTAGCCCTCAATAATGAAAAAGGTACGCGCAAAGAAGCATTTAGGACAACACTTTTTGAAGGACCAAAACATCGCAAGAAAGATTGCAGAATCCCTTTCTTTTGGTGATGCTTATAATAAGGTGTTGGAAATTGGTCCTGGAATGGGGGTATTAACCAAATTCCTTATTGAAAAAGAAAAAGATCTTACGGTAGTCGAGCTAGACTCCGAATCGGTTTCCTACCTACAAGAGAATTTCCCAAAGGATAAAATCACTATAGTTGAAGGGGATTTTTTAAAGATAAATTGGCCCTTAGAACTAAAAGAACCTTTTGCCTTAATTGGGAACTTTCCTTATAATATATCCTCTCAAATAATATTTAAGGTGCTTGAGCATCGTGAATTTATTCCGGAAATGGCAGGGATGTTTCAGCGAGAAGTGGCACGAAGGCTTTCCTCTCCTCCAGGAATCAAAGATTATGGAATTTTGACGGTATTATTGAATGCCTATTATAAAGTAAACTACCTCTTTACTGTAAACGAAGGTGTTTTTCAGCCGCCGCCAAAAGTGAAGTCGGGGGTGATTCGTTTAACTCGACATGAAAAAGAACCTGATGTAGAATATTCAATTCTTGCCGAAGTTGTGAAATCGGGTTTTGGCCAGCGTCGCAAAAAACTTAGCAATGCGCTAAAACCATTTAACCTTGCAGAAACTCCTGTTGCGCATTATCTAGAAAAACGTGCTGAACAATTAACGGTTGATAATTTTATTGAAATAGCCCAATACGTAGCCTCTACCAGAATATGAAAAAAGTTCTAGTGCTGGACGATATTCACCCAGTTTTCATTAATACCTTATTGGAAAATAATTTCGATTGTGTTTACAGGCCCGACATTACAAAGGATGAGGCTATGAAAATTATCGGAAATTTTGAAGGGATTTTAGTTCGCAGTAAATTCCAGATCACCAAAGATGTAATAGACGCTGCTCATAAATTGAGGTTTATTGCACGCTCTGGTTCTGGTATGGATGATATTGATGTGGCTTACGCCGAAGAAAAAGGGGTAAGTTGTTTAAGATCTCCTGAAGGTAATTGTGACGCAGTCGGTGAGCATGCGGTTGCCATGCTTTTGTGTTTGATGAACAAGGTGCACTTAGCAAATACAAGTGTTAAAAATGGTGAGTGGAATAGAGAGGAGCATAGGGGGACAGAAGTTAGCGGTAAAACGGTTGCGATTTTCGGCTATAGCCATATGGGAAAAGCCTTTGCTCGAAAAATCTCAGGGTTTGAGGCAAACGTTGTTTTTTATGATCGGTATAACAAAAGCTTAGAAGATGCAAATGCCAAGGAAACTATGCTTGATGAGATATTTCAAACAGCCGACATTGTTTCTCTTCATTTTCCATGGACTCCGGAGAACCATCATTTTATAGAAGAAGATTTCTTAAGAAAATTTAAAAAACCAATCTACCTGATCAATACAGCACGCGGAAAAGTATTAGACACTTCAATCATTTCAAGGCTTATCGATGAGAAAGTATTAATCGGAGTTGGCTTAGATGTTTTAGAAAATGAAAAACTTTCTTCGTTAACTTTAAATGAAAAGAATATATTTGAAGCCCTTATTGAAAATAAAAGGGTTTTGATGACTCCCCACGTGGCTGGGTGGACTCATGAATCTTATTATAAATTAGCTAAGGTTTTGGTTGATAAAATCTTAGCCTTGAATTTCCCCTAATTAATAGATGTCAATCGGGTGAATTCGGTATTTGTTTTGAACAAATACTTTGAAAATAATTTAAATTAGCCATATATTTAAAAATCTTTTGTTTTGAGTTAACACTAGGAAATCAATTATGACAAGAAATTTATTCTCTGCATTACTACTATGCATTTTTTCTGTTTCGTTTGCTTTAGCGCAGACGGGATCAGGAGAAATTCGTGGTACTATTACTGATGCGACCACGGGTGAGCCAATTCCATTTGCAAACATTATTGCAGAAAAGAACGGTGTTCAAGAAGGGGGCGCAAGTACTGACTTTGATGGTAAGTACTCGATTAAACCAATTGGAGCTGGTAAGTATGATGTGAAAGTATCATATGTTGGTTATAAAATATTCATAACAACAGGTGTTGTAGTTTCATCAAATAAAACAACTTACTTGGACCCAAAGCTTTCTGCTGGGGTTCAATTGGATGAGGTTGAGATTGTATCTTATACTAAACCTTTATTGGAAAAAGACAATACCACAGTAGGGGGGACAGTTACTGCCGCAGAAATCGCAAAGCTTCCAACTAGAAATGTTAACTCCGTTGCTTCAACAACCGCTGGTATTTACCAGGCTGATGAAGGTGGAGGTTTAAATGTTCGTGGTTCTAGATCCGATGCAACTCAATACTATATTGATGGGATTCGTGTAATTGGTGGTTCAAACTCTATTCCTCAGTCGGCGATTGAGGAATTATCTGTTATTACTGGTGGTGTTCCTGCTCAATATGGTGACGTTACAGGTGGGGTTGTCTCTATTACTACAAAAGGACCATCTAGAACATACTTTGGAGGTGCTGAAGTAGTTACCTCACAATTTTTAGATCCTTATGGATATAACTTGGCAGATGTAAGTGTTTCTGGTCCGCTATTGAAAAAGAACAAAGGAACGGATGCTGAAGCATCAGTTTTGGGCTTCTTTATTTCAACCCAAGTAAGTTTGCAACAAGATCCTAGCCCTTCGGCTTTAGGTTACTATAAAGTAAAAGATGAGGTTTTGGCTGATTTAGAGGCAAATCCTTTACGACCAACATCGGGTGGTGGTACTCAGTTAAATGCTGAATACTTAAGAGCTGATGACTTACAAAAAATTGATGCTAAAAGAGAGTCTGAAAATTTAGAAGGCTCTATTGCTGGAAAAATTGACTTTCAACCTAGAAAAAACGTGAATTTCACAGTGGGTGGTTCTGGTCGTTACTTTAAAGGACGTCAATATATTTACGATTACTCGTTATTGAACTTCAAAAACAATCCTGAGCAAATTAAAACAGATTATCGTGTATATGGTAGATTTACTCAGAAGTTTAAAAATAATGAAGAATCTGGATCTTCATCTTCATTAATAAAAAACGCATTCTATCAAATTCAGGCAGATTTCTCAAAAAGCGAGGATATTCGTCAGCATAATACTCACAAGGACAATCTTTGGGATTATGGTTATGTAGGTAAATTTGAAACGTACCGTCAACCTATATATGAATACAGAACCGATTCTGTAGTTGATAATGGTGAAAAAAAGGAAATTACAGCTTTCTTCCAAACAGGTATTCAAGATACTTTGGTTGAATTTAGCCGCCGCGAGGTAAACCCACTTCTTGCTAACTACACAAGTCAAGTTTATGACTTCATAGGTGATAATAACAACCAAAAAAGAACAAATCAACAAATTGTTCAAAATGGGGCTTTGTTAAATGGAGGTAACCCACAACACGTGTATAGCCTTTGGTTTAACACAGGAAGAAATGTTCCAGGTTATAATGAAAGTGACGACTCACAATTTAGACTTTCTGCTTCAGCGTCAGCTGATATAAAAGATCATGCAATTAAATTTGGTATTGAATACGAGCAAAGAATTGAGCGTTCATACGGGATTTCCCCACAAGCACTTTGGGGACTTGCCCGTCAATTAACCAATAAGCATATCACTACCCTTGATACAGATGCAGAGGATGCAATCCTTGTTAAGGATGAAAACGGAAATTTCCAAGGTATAGTAAATTATAATCGCCGAATTGTTGCTAGTGAACAAGCTGAATTTGATAAAAACTTGAGAGCCGCACTTGGTGTTTCTCCAACGGAATTTATTGACATTGACGCATTAGACCCTAGCACTTTTGCAGTAAATATGTTCTCTGCCGATGAGCTATTAAATAATGGTAGCAGATTGGTTGGATATACAGGTTATACCTTCGATGGAATAAAGACTACGAATAATATTGATTATTTTGATTTCTTCGAGGATAAGGTTAATCGCCCCATAGCCCCTTGGAGCCCAATTTATACTGCCGGTTATATTCAGGACAAATTTTCATTCCGCGATTTAATTTTTAACGTTGGGGTTCGTGTTGATAGATTCGACGCTAACACTAAAGTGTTAAAGGATAGGTTTTCTCTATACGATGTAAGAACAGCTGGTGAAGTTGCTGGTTCTCTTAACTCAGCGAATGGTGGTATTCACCCAGCTAATATTGGTGCTGATTATGTAGTATATGTAGATGACCCATTAAATCCATCTAAAGTTTTAGGTTATCGTTCTGGGCAAGTGTTTTTTGATGCTGCCGGTACAGAACGCGCTGATCCAACTCCTTTAAGATCAACAATCACAAACGTTGTAACACCATACTTATCTGATGACGTTCAAGTTAATTCATCAAATGGTTCGCTAGAGTTAAGCCGTGCTTCTTTTAAAGATTATGAGCCTCAACTTACAATCATGCCACGTATTGCTTTCTCATTCCCGATTTCGGATGAGGCGGTTTTCTTTGCTAACTATGATGTATTAGCGCAAAGACCTCGTGGAAGTAACGTTACTCTGCCTTATGATTATTTCTTCCTTGCCTCAGGTGCAATTGGAAGAGTTAATAATCCAGATCTTAAACCAGAGAAGACTACAAACTACCAGTTAGGTTTTAAGCAAAAATTAAGCAACTCATCTGCAATGACATTAACATCATTCTATCGTGAGTTGAAAGACAACATTCAATTAATTAACGTTTCTTTTGCTTATCCAGTTAATTATAACACATACGATAACGTCGATTTTGGTACTTCAAAAGGATTTACTGTTCAGTATGACCTTCGTAGAACTAACAACATTCGAATTAACGCGAGTTACACACTTTCCTTCGCTGAAGGAACTGGGTCAAGCTCGACAAGTGCAGGTAACCTAATTGCATTAGGCCAGCCTAACTTGAGAATTCCAACGGCACTAAGTTTTGATCAACGCCATAACATCGTAACAACATTTGATTACAGATATGGTGCTGGAAGAGAATACGACGGACCTGAATCGCTTAGAGGATTACTTGAAACATTCGGTGCTAACTTGATTTTCCGTGTGGGTTCAGGAACTCCATTTACAAAGCAATCAAATTACCTAAGAAATGCTGAGATTGGCGGTGGAGATCAACGATTAAGATCGCTTGAAGGCTCGATTAACGGTTCACGTTTGCCATGGCAATTCAAGGTTGATTTACGTCTAGATCGTGACATCAACATTGGAGACAATGGAAATATGAACGTTTACCTGCTGGTTCAAAACGTTACAAATGCCAAAAACATAACAAATGTGTATAGAGCAACAGGTAACCCTGATGATGATGGATTCCTAACTTCAAACTTAGGTGAGGAGTTCGTTTCAAATACTACAAACCCACAATCCTATTTGGACTTGTACTCCGCAAAAATGGATAATCCAGCGTTTTACACGCTTCCAAGAATTATCCGTGTAGGTTTACAATACAGTTTTTAAGAAAAAATTAAAGTGTATATAATGAATAGCATTCAATTTAAAAAAATACCTTTTGTTTTAGCAGGGTTAATGCTGCTTTCAACAGCCTCTATGGCAGAGAAAGACGTAAACCGCAAATCAAAACCAAATGTTAATTCATCTCCGGGTAAGGTGGCAAATAATTGTAGTACGCCATTGGCCCAATTGGATTTGGATATAAATAACGTTAGAACAACCCTGCTGACGGGCGGAGATCTTTGGTGGGATCGCTCAACAGCTAGATACGAAATTCCTAAAGTTGAACCTGGATCAGGTGAAACCTCAAGAAATTCTTTGTTCGCTGGAGCCTTATGGTTTGGTGGTGTTGATGCTGGTGGAAACTTAAAAGTTGCCGCAGCTACTTATGGTCAAGGTGGAAAAGATTTCTGGCCTGGACCATTAACTACCTCTGCCGCATCTACAAATGCAGATATTTGTGCACAATATGATAAGCTTTGGAAAGTCAACCGTTCCGAAATCGATACGTTTATTGCAAACTACGATAAGGATGGGTACAAAATTCCAGAATCTATTGAAACATGGCCAGGAAATGGTGATCAGTCGCTAGGACATGCTAAGAACTTAGCTCCTTTTCACGATGAAGATGGTGATGGTTTGTATAATCCAGCAGCTGGAGATTACCCTGAAATCTCAGGGGATCAGGCGCTTTGGTGGGTATATAATGATAAAGGAAATGTTCACTCAGAATTTGGTGGAGACCCAATTGGACTTGAAGTGCAAGTTCTGGCCTTTGGTTTTGCCACCAATGACGAACGAAATAACATGACTTTTTACAAGTATCGTGTAATTAACCGTTCTCCAAACTCTTCCTTAGACTCAACTGTTTTCGGACAATGGGTTGATCCTGATTTAGGGTTCGCCTTTGATGATTATGTTCAATGTGATGTTGATCGCTCATTGGGTATTTGTTTTAACGGAGATGATTTGGATGAGAATTCAAATGGTTATGGTTTAAACCCTCCATCTATCGGAGTTGACTTTTTCCAAGGTCCACTTGCAGATGAGAATGATGGTATAGATAACAACCGTGATGGTGTTATTGATGAGCTAGGAGAAACAATTATCATGTCTAAATTTGTTTACTATAACAATACTAGTGATCCAGTAAACGGAAACCCAAGTACAGACAATGATATCTACAACTATCTTAATGGTGTTTGGAGAAATGGTCAAAGGATTACTTATGGAGGAAACGGAACAACAGCAGGTGGTGATCCAGCTGACTTTATGTTCCCTGGAACAACAGATCCAAACGGACGTCCTCAATGGACTGAAATCACAGAAGGTAACACTCCTGAAGATAGAAGATTTTTACAAACCGCTGGTCCTTTTACATTGAAGCCGGGTGCTGTAAATGAAATTATTGTAGGAGTTGTTTGGGCGAGAGCATCAAGCGGAGGATCAACTGGTTCTTTCGACGTGCTAAGAAAAGCCGACGATAAAGCGCAAATTTTATTCTTTAACGATTTTAAATTAATTGATGGACCAACAGCACCAGATTTGAAAGGTGTTGAATTAGACCGTGAAATAATTTTAGTATTAGATAACACTGAAGGTACCGAAGGGTATATTGATTCAATTAAGAATAAAAATGGTATAAATATTAACTTTAAGTTCCAGGGATACCAAGTTTATCAATTAGCAAACTCTACTGTTACCGCTGGAGACTTGGAAGATGTTACTAAAGCTAGGTTAATCTGGCAATCTGATATTCAAGATGGAATTGGAAGAATTGTAAACTTTGAGGATGACCCTAAATTACCAGAAGATATTCCAGTAATTAAAGTTGAAGGTCAAGACCAAGGAATTGAGCATACTCTCCAATTAAAGCAAGATATTTTTGCAACGGGGGATAATAAATTAGTGAATCATAAGCCGTACTATTTCTTGGTGATTTCTTATGCATTTACCGATGATTCAAATTTTGAACAACCCTATTTAGCTGGTCGTCGAGTTTCAACAATGACCGCTATTCCTCATAAATCTAATCCTCAAAATGGTGGAACGGTTATAAATTCTACTTATGGCGATGGAGTTCAAATTACTCGTATCGAAGGATTAGGAAATGGCGGGAATGTTTTAGACTTAACAGCGGAAATGGAGGCTCAAATTATGTCAGGAGCGCCACATTCAGTTTTGAACCCTGTTTATAATTTAGGGAAAGGTCCTTTGGGAGTTTCAGTTTATAACCCTGTAAATGTACCAGGTGGAAATTTCGATTTTAAATTGGAAAGCACTCTTGATAATTGGACAATCACAAGTGAATCAACAAATAAAGTTGTTTCAAACGCATCTGCCTTAGACACTGGTGTTTCTGAGAAAATATTAAGTGGTGCAGATTTTGATTGGGGATTAGTTGCAAAACTTAAAAATGTAAACAATCCAGGAATTAAGGCTAGTGCTCAAAATAGCAATTCATTCCTTGAGGCATCAGTAGCGTTTAATGATCCAACTCAACAATGGTTGACGTTCTTACCTGATATTGAGTTTACACCTTTTAACTGGTTAACATCAGAGCCTGACCCTGCACGTGGCACACCAGATAATAGACAAGATCCTTTAGGAGCTTATTTAAATGTTTTAAGTGGTACATGGGGCCCATTAAAATTAGCATCAAACAATGTTGATTTTGGGCCACAGGTTAAACCGAGTTTCGCATCCTTTATCAGAAATGACCTTTACGAAACAATGAAAAGTGTGGATGTAGTATTTACTGCAGACCAATCTTTGTGGACTCGTTGTGTTGTTATTGAAACAGGTGGAGATCCAAATCTTTCTGAAGGAAATGCTGAGAAATGGCAACTTCGTAAACGTACATCAGTTAAAAAAGACGGTACTCCAGATGCTACGGCAGGTGAAGGTTTAGGCTGGTTCCCAGGCTACGCCATTGATGTAGAGAGTGGAAAGCGGCTAAACGTTGTTTTCGGCGAGGATAGCTGGTTGAAATCTGAAAATGGTGGTGACATGTTGTTTAATCCGACAGCCAATATAACTCGTGGCCCTGGTGGAAATGGATTTGACAATTTTGTAAACGGTGGTAAGCACTACCTTTATGTCCACAACTCTACTTACGATGAAGGTGCCGCTGCAAAACAAATTTTAGTTGATTACTGGGATGACAATGGCAGTAAAAATCCATTAAAAAATTACTTAGGTCAAATGGGATGGATGTCCATTCCTTTAGCAACAGGAAATGCAGCATTTTTAGCTACAGACATAAGGGTTAGATTAAGAGTTGGAAGAACTTATGCTAAGGAAGATGCAGGAACTAAAACGTTCCAAAATGGCGGTTATCCATTGTTTAAGTTTAGTACTGACGCAATTGCATCAAGTACAAATAATTTTGAAGCAGCTAAATCAGCATTAAGCTTGGTAAACATTGTTCCTAACCCATATTTTGCATTTTCAACTTACGAAAACAACCAGGTTGATAACAGGATTAAGTTTACAAACTTGCCAAAAAGAGCAACGATTTCTATTTATACATTAAGCGGAAGTTTAGTAAGAAGATTAGAAAAAGATTCTGATGGACTTACTTCCTTGGATTGGGATTTAAAAAATAGTTCAAGAGTTCCAATCGCAAGTGGTATGTACCTTATTCATGTTGACGGAAAAGAATTGGGAGAAAGAACCCTTAAATGGTTTGGTGTAATGCGTCCAATTGATCTTGATACATTCTAATTTTAAATCAGAAAGAAATTAATAACTATGAAGAATATTTATAGGTTACTTACAATAACTGCCTTAGCCGGGTTAACCTTGACTTCAGCGAATGCTGGTAATAAGGAAAGAACCGCACAAAATGGTGGGAATGAATTATTAATTAACCCATGGGCACGAAGCTCAGGATGGGGAGGGATTAATACAGCGTCCGTAAGAGGTTTGGAGTCAATCAACGGTAATATCGGTGGATTGGCCTTTACTAAAAAGACTGAAGTGATTTTTGCAAACACCAACTACTTGCAGGCAGCAGATATTTCAATCAATAATTTTGGGTTTGCCCAAAAAATCGGAGAAAGTGGAGTGCTAGCGGCCTCTGTTTTTTCTATGAATTTTGGAGATATTCCAATTACTAGGGAAGATCAACCAGAAGGTGGATTGGGTACTTATGCACCACAATTTATCACCATTAATTTAGCTTATTCGAAAGAGTTCTCTAATAGTATTTATGGAGGTATTGTTGTGAAAGCAATTAATGAGAATATTGCTAACGTAAAAGCTTCAGGATTCGCTATTGATGCAGGTATACAATATGTGGCTGGTTCTAGAAACCAGATGCAATTTGGAATTGCTTTGAGAAATGTTGGTCCGAAAATGAGTTTTTCTGGTGATGGGCTTTCTAAGCGTGTTATTTTTGACAACGGTGTTCCAGGAACTATCCAACAAAGAAGCCAAGCTTTTGAATTACCTTCATTAATGAATATTGGCGCGTCTTATGACTTTCAGCTTGCTGAAGACCATAGACTAACAACTGCGGGTAATTTTACCAGTAATTCATTTACTAGTGACCAATTTGGTTTAGGTGTTGAATATGGTTTTAAAAGTTACCTAATGGTTCGTGGAGGTTATAACTATGAATCAGACATCGAAAGTCAAGTGAATACTTTGAATTTATTCACTGGATTTAGCGCAGGTGCAACTTTTGAAATTCCATTAAGTGATAAAGGTTCTAACTTCGGAATCGATTATTCTTACCGCCCGACATACGTGTTTGGAGGTTCGCATACCATCGGTGTCAGAATTGATTTGAACTAGTAATAAAAGATTTATAAATTTGTATAGAAGGTTATTCCTAACGGGATAACCTTCTTCTTGTTTAATCTACCAATAACAAAGACATGAGTGATTTTAATTATTTTACCAAAGAGGGACTTGATAAATTAAAAGCGGAAATCCGAGAACTTAAAACCAAAGGTCGGCCGGATATGTCAAGGCAAATCGGCGAAGCTAGGGACAAAGGGGATTTATCGGAAAACGCCGAATATGACGCTGCAAAGAACGCTCAAGGGCTAATGGAGATGCGAATTTCACAACTCGAAGGAGTTTTGGGTAAAGCTAGGCTAATTGACGAGTCCAAAATCGACACTACCAAAGTTTTGATTTTATCTAAGGTTAAAGTAAGAAACCTAGGAAATGGAATCGAAACGGTTTATCAATTAGTAAGTGAAAAGGAAGCAGATCTAAAAACAGGTAGAATTTCAATTAAGTCCCCAGTTGCTAAAGGATTATTAGGCAAGTCTGTAGGTGATAAAGCTGAGGTTCAAGCTCCAAATGGTAAAATGGAGTTTGAAGTATTAGAGATCTCAAGATAATGGGTACAATATTTTCTCGCATAATATCAGGAGAATTACCCTGTCATAAGATTGCTGAAACAGACGATTTTCTCGCCTTTTTGGATATTTCTCCACTGGCTACTGGTCACACGTTGGTAATTCCTAAAAATGAGGTGGATTACATTTTTGACATGGATGAAAAACAATATTTAGAACTTCATTTGTTTGCAAAAAAGGTGGCCATAAATATTCAAAAAGTTATACTGTGTAAAAGGATTGGTGTTGCTGTAATTGGATTAGAAGTGCCTCATGCCCACATTCATCTGGTTCCAATTAATAACGTAGGTGATATTAATTTTAGCCGACCAAAACTAACGCCAACCAAGGAAGAATTATCAGCTACAGCTGATAAAATAAGCAGTTTATTTTAATCTTTCTGGGTTGTCCTTTAAAAAAGCATTCCATCCCGAGTAGCCCTTTTCAGATTTTTCGGGATTTCCGTTTTGCAGGTGATGACAAACCGCAGCGGCTAATCCGTCGGTTGCATCGAGTTTAATGTCTCCAAGTTTAAAGGATAAAATGTTCGTTAGCATTGCAGCCACTTGCTCCTTGCTTGCATTTCCATTGCCAGTAATAGATTGTTTAATTTTTTTCGGAGAATATTCGGTTATTGGGACCTCTCGGTAAAGACCTGCAGCCATTGCTACCCCTTGGGCCCGGCCCAATTTTAACATTGACTGGACATTTTTACCAAAGAATGGAGCTTCTATAGAGATGGCATCTGGATTATGCTTATCGATTAATTTTAATGTGGCTTCAAATATTTGTTTTAACCTTAACGCATGGGAATCAGTTGTTTTCATCTTTAGGATTCCAAGGTCTATTAGGGAAAGTTTGTTTCCTTTAATGCGTACTATCCCAAATCCCATTACATTTGTACCAGGATCAATACCTAAAATTATTTCCTCCTTCATTAAGGTTTATATTGTTAATATCACCGAATATTGAGACCTTTGGTTCAATCCATGACGACAAAAGCTAAAAAAATTCTTTTTATTACGGTAAAAATAATCATTCTATTAGCTACACTAATGTTTTTACACGTGAAACTTATAAAGACAGGTAAGTGGAATGATTTTTTAGTTCAGTTTCAGTCCATTGGCGAGGGTAATACTCTGATTTTTTTAATTATAGGCGTTCTTATGTTGCCCTTTAACACAGGGCTTGAAGCCAAAAAATGGCAATATTTGACAAAAAAAATTCAAAATATTTCTTTTAAAAGATCTTGGTACGCGGTTTTTTCCGGTGTTACCTTAAATCTTTTCACACCTTTTAATCTAGGAGACTACGCTGCAAGGACTTTGTATCTCGAAGATAACAATAAGTTAAAAGGCGCGATGTTCACCTTTATATGCGGGATGGGACAATTGGTTGTGACCTTGGTTTTAGGTTTGCTTTCCCTTCCGTTTTACTTCTTGTATTTCGGGAATTTTGGTTTTACACTTGGATTAGTGCTTTCGGCCATTTCAATATTATTAGCTCTATCCATTTCCTGGGGATTTTTTAACATTCCTGTGATTTTCCATTGGTTTAGAAAGTTTATAAAGGACAAGAAAATAAGGGTTTACATTAGGTTAATAGAAAATTTATCAAAATTTGATTTGAGTAAAACCCTTAGATTAAGTTTTTTTAAATTTTTGGTGTACTCAAGTCAATATTATTTTTTTCTACGATTTTTTGGGATTGACGGTTCAATAATTTTGGTTTACCCATTGTTGTGTCTTGTTTTTTTTACCCAGAGTTTAATACCAACGTTTGCGCTTGTATCTTTCGGTATTAGAGGTGCAGCGGCAATCTTTTTTCTTGGTTTGATTTCTCAAAATCATGCCGGGATTCTTGCTGCATCTTTATCCCTGTGGTTGGTTAATTTCATCCTTTCAGGCTTAATAGGCTTACTTATTATTTTCAGTTTTAATTTTGTACGTGGAGTTAACCGTTAAATTATTCTGGTTTTTATTAGTACTTTATTCACTAATAATAACCTACTTTCTCTTAGGCTGGTTTAGGTTGAAAAAGCCAAATCAGGCTTTTGATTTCCCTAAAATCTCTGTTTTAATTCCTGCAAGGAATGAAGAGCTAAGACTTGGTCCTTGTTTGGATTCGTTGATGCTTCAAACTTATCCTAAAGATAAGTTGGAGATAATTGTAATCGACGATCACTCCGAAGACGGGACTTCCCAACTCGCAAGGAGCTATGGGGTTAAAGTCATTGAAATGAAAGACATCAATACAAATAGTTATAAAAAATTGGCCATTGAAAAAGGGGTTGCTCAAGCCACCGGCGAATATATTTTAACTACTGATGCGGATTGTTATGTCCCTGAAAATTGGGCAAAGAAAATGGTTTCCTACTTTTTAACTGAGAATGCCAAGTTCATAGCAGGGCCTGTTGCTTATCATAACGACAATTCTATTTTTGAAAAACTACAACATTTGGAGTTTTTGGCCCTTATAGGAGTTGGAGCAGGCGGGATAGGTCAAAATTTCCCCATGTTTTGTAATGGTGCGAATTTAGGTTTTCATAGAGATTCGTTTTTAGGATTAGATGGGTTTAAAGGAATAGACGATATCGCATCAGGTGATGACGAATTATTACTGCATAGGTTTAGCAGATCATTTCCAAATCAAATTAGTTTTGTGAAATCTTCCGAAGCAATTGTATTAACAGAGGCGGTTTCCTCCATGTCTAAATTTATTAATCAAAGAAGGAGGTGGGCATCAAAAAGCACTAGACACAAAAATAATTATATAACCCTTATCGCAATAATTACCTTTTTGCTAAATTTATTAATTGCCCTATTTGGATTATTTTCAGTTTTTTCAATTAAATGGATCTTTCCATTTGTTATTGGATTATTATCAAAGACCATGGTTGAATTGCCGTTAATTTATTTCTTAACCAAATTCTCCAATAGGAGGGCGTTATTGTGGTGGCTTCCATTTGAGCAATTTTTCTATGTTTTCTATATTGTTTTAATTGCCCCAGCAGGACTTTTCGGAAAGTACAACTGGAAAGGAAGGAAGGTAAAATAGATAATGCGCAAGTTGGAATCAAATTGGACAAGATTTAATCGAAATTCTTTATCGGGCATAGGTCTAATTGTATGCTCAATAATTCTTTTTGTGGCGGTTTTAGGCTACTATATTATGCCTGATTCAGCGCCAAATGCAAACACCATGAATTTGGCGTTAGGGTCAAAGGATCCAGGTTTTTCTGTTAAGGGTATTGAGATTATTTCGTCAACTGAAGCGGTAAATTTCGGAAGTAAATTGATCAACGGTGAAACTCCGTCGTTTGAGTTTATTCCCATTGATTCATTTTATTTTTCTGATACGGAAATTAGTGTTTTTTCATATGATGGGGAGGCTGGGATAAACGGAATTAAGCAGGATTATAAATTTGCAGAAATAAAGGATTATGTCGTAACCAATACCTCCTCAATTGTCGTAAAGGAAAAACAATTTTATTTAGGGACAGATAGGTTTGGTCGAGATTTGCTAAGCAGATTAATTCTGGGTGCCAGAATTTCTTTTGCCGTGGGGTTTATGGCTGTATTTATTTCAGTTTTTATAGGGGTGTCCGTAGGATTAATTGCAGGTTACTTTGGTGGATGGGTAGATAATTTAGTGAGCTGGTTGATAAACGTGATTTGGTCTCTGCCTGCATTATTGTTAGTGATAGCCCTGTCCTTTGCCCTTGGGAAAGGTTTTATGCAGGTTTTTATAGCGATTGGGCTAAGTATGTGGGTGGAAGTCGCAAGAATCGTTAGAGGTCAAGTATTGGGGGTTAGAAATCTTGAATTCGTAGAGGCTGGAAAAGCCTTGGGTTTTGGTGATTTTAGGATTGTTGTCAAACACATTCTTCCAAATATTTTAGGGCCACTTCTTGTAATAGCTACTTCAAACTTTGCCTCTGCAATTTTACTCGAAGCGGGAATGAGTTTTCTTGGATATGGAGCACAACCACCAACCCCAAGTTGGGGGAATATGATAAAAGAAAACTACGCATACATTACGGTAGGGGCATGGCATTTGGCGTTATTTCCTGGGTTGGCAATTATGGCGCTTGTGTTTTCTTTTAACATGATCGCGGTAGGGTTACGTGATGTGTTTGGATTAAGGGATTAATAATATAAAAATTGACCCTATTTTAATTAATTTTTAAAGTAGGATACTTTAGGTAAATTAGCATTAGCCATTAAGCTTGGCGAAACCACTAATATGAACGATTCAGTCATAAAAATTAAGTCATTGTCTTATGACGATATGCAGCGTATATTAATAACGCGGCAAATCGAATTGAATTCCCTTTTGGAAATTACACAGGCAATTAACAACAATTTGTCTGCGGAAGCCCTTTTCAAAATGTATCAATTTGTTCTTAGGTTTCACCTGCATGTCAATAAGTTGGCATTATTTATCGCCAACGAAAAGGACTGGGAGTGTGTAATCCACTTTGGAGTGGAGGAAAATGTATCTCAGCTTAAGGTCGATGAAAATTTAATTCGGTACCAAGAAATAAACGATTTGGAGGATCATCCAAATGAGATTTTAAACGATTTTGACATTGTGATTCCCGTTTACCATAAGGCAAGACCTCTTGCTTTTGCATTAATTGGAGGTTTTTCCGAGGCTGATACCGATTCAAGAAACGGGCTTAAATTTATTAGGACTATTAC
Organism: Sphingobacteriales bacterium; assembly: GCA_047635375.1. Classification (GTDB taxonomy): domain Bacteria; phylum Bacteroidota; class Bacteroidia; order Sphingobacteriales; family Sphingobacteriaceae; genus JBLIKP01. The sequence goes on from JBLIKP010000001.1 coordinate 30,601, forward strand.
CAATTTAATCCTTGTTGCTAACGAGAATAAAAAGCTGTTTAAGGAGCAAATAAAGCAGGAAAAGTTAAGTAAAGAGCTAGAATTGGCAGCCAAAGTTCAAACCATGCTTATCCCTGATGAACTGCCCTCAAACGAAAAAATTCAATTATCAGCATTATACTTACCCCACCAAAATATTGGCGGAGATTATTATGATTTTATCCGTTTAAATGAGTCTGAATTCATCTTTTGTATTGCAGATGTAAGCGGTAAAGGGGTTGGAGCAGCCCTAATAATGTCAAATTTGCAGGCCTATATGAGAGCTTTGGTGCAACAAGATTTTTCTTTAGAAAAGTTAGTGTCTAGCTTAAATGCAAACGTCTTAAAAAACACCAAAGGGGAACGTTTTATAACCCTTTTCTTAGGGCGATACAATTGTGAAACGAGAAAGCTTGATTATATTAATGCAGGGCATAATCCTCCGCAACTGTTTCAAAAAAATAAAATAGTCGAATTAACGGTTGGGTGTACAATTTTAGGGATGTTTGATGAACTCCCCAAGGTTGAAACCGGATCGGTTAAATTGGATAAAAAGGCGCTTTTGGTGGCTTATACAGATGGGTTAATTGAAATGGATGAGTTTGAGGGGGATTCTTTTGATGATGAGGACTTGTCAAGTTTCATTAAAGAAAATCATGCATTAGATTTAGATGATTTTAACAGCAGGCTACTGGCTAATTTAGACCCGTATAAGCAGCGAAACTTGTTAATTGACGATATTACCTTGCTCAGCTTCCGGGCCCTCTAAAACAGGCTTGTTATGGTAAATCTCTAAAGTTACAATCATGGCAATCATTGCCCAAATAGGAACCCCAGCCTTATCAATGTCTAAAAAATTATTCATTAGGCCATGAACAAAATAGGTAGTTAAGGCAAGCGTTGCACATGCGGCAAGAATTCTGACCTCCTGAGTTCTTCCATTATAGTAAAGTTCCATCCCACGATGCATCGTTAAAAACACAATACAAAGCCACGTGATTAATCCGGGAATGCCACTTTCAGAAAGCGGCCCAAGATATTCGCTATGGGCATTGCCTTTATCACCTGTGGTGGTGCTAATAATGGTCATTTCACTAAACCTTTGGTATGGTCCATATTGAAATGAGTAAGTACCCGGTCCGAATCCAACAATCGGTTTCTCCTTGAACATTCTAATTGCAGCGCTCCACCTATTTAATCGTTCTGTATTTGAGTCGTCCGTTGAAATGTTGTAGATAGAGTGAATCTGTTTAACATATTCCTTGTCAGAGTCCCGTGTAGCATCTTCTAAAGCAATTACAATCTGTTTTTGGAAAATTACCAAACATGAAATCACTCCTATCAACAGAAGCATTAACGTTCTTAGTTTAAACCTGAATTGCATGAAGAAAAATAAAGCTCCTGCAATTAAAATTGAAATCCAAGCCGCTCTGGTAAAGGAAAGCACTACAGCAATGAGAAAAATCCCGGTAAAGGTGGTGGCAAGGAATTTAATCATGGGATTCCCCTTGTTTAGGGATTTTGAGAGCATAATGCCACCCATTAAAAATATTCCAACTGCTATTACCGCAGCATAACCTGTATGATCACCATAAAAAGGTGTGGGTGCCCAATGGGCTACCTTTTTAGAAAATCCATTTTCTAAATGAACCCAAAAAGTGTATCCAATTATCCCTAAAAGTCCGACAGAATAAAGCCAGATAAACCTGTAAATATTCTTCTTCTGTTTAAACAATTGCGTCCCCAAAAAATACCAGCAAACTATGAACCACAATCTTCCTAGGAAGAATTTCAGTGAAATTATGGGCATAGTTGAAGTAATCGTGGTGAACAGTATCCACAATAAGTTGGCTATAATTAAAAATGTAAGAGAATGACGTAAAACATTTTTATCGAAGGTGCGCTCTTTAAAAAGTTTAAAGAAAAACAGCATCATAATTCCGAATAGGAGGGGTTCCGTAGGGAAATTAAATCCAATTCCACCAGGAAGCGTAACAGGCAGTGAAATGGGTGTTAAAAGCGCGATTAAGAAGAGGACCTTGTCAAAAGAAAGTGCAATGAATAAGCCCGTTGCGATAATCACGGGTAGCAGAAGTATCCAATACCATTCCATGGCAATGCAAAAACTTGTTGCAGCAATATACCCGATGGATATTGCGTAAAACAGTTTTTCTTTTTTTGTTAAGGAAAATCGCATTTCCTATTTAAGGTTTTTGAAGTATTCCCTTAAATAATCAGAAATAAATAGAAGTATTAGAGAAAGGAAAAATACGGAGAATGTGGTGCCAAAAACGATTACCGATCGAACAGGAGTTGCTTTAATTTCAGAAACCTCTGCCTTATTAATGATAAATTTCTGCGGAAGCGTTTTTTCGTAATCAATAGTAGCCTTGTCCAATTTCAGCTTTAATTCGCTTAAATTTTGTTGCTCTAAATCCATTTGGTTTGAGAAGTAAATATACTTTCCACCGTATTTTGCTAGTAGGTTAAGTTTATTTTCCAGCTCTTTCTTTTTTGCAAGGGCGCCATTTAATCTAGCGGTTGTTCCAAGAATTAATGAATCCGGGACGTTTCCTTTATACTCTTTATAAGTTTTTAACTTGGCTTGCTCATCTTGGGTGTTGGCTAATGCTTTAATAAATTGATCGTTAATAATCGCCGATTGTGACTCATAGTCGTAAATCCCAATATTCCTTAGGGCATTTAAAGAATCATTTAATTGATTAATGTTGCCAACCCTAGCTGTGTATTCGGCTTTAACAATATTAAAAGCTTCTAATGCTCTAATTTTTTGAATTCTATTTTTTGTAGTATCCAGCATCTCCCCGATAAAATTAGCGATGTCAGCTGCAACTTGGGGATCGGAGTCAAGCACTTTAACTTGAATCGCGTTATATTCTGTACGCTTATAGGTAATGTTTTTGTTGAATGTTTCGGATACGTTTGTTTTAAATTCTTTTTTGGTGGTATCGATGTCGTAATGTGCTACCAGATTAAAGTCTGATATTACACGATTTTTAATTTCTCCAGAACCTAAAATCTGCAGAATTTGATCAACCTGCTCCTTTTCGCCAAATGCTAAAACATCTTTTTTATTGCCGCCCTCGTCAAGAAGTGCGCCTGAAACTGATGTGGTTGCCGTAGGATAAAAAATAAGGGTTGATTTAAATTTAGGCGTAATAAAAGCTGGACCCGAGAATATTATTGAGGATATCCCAGCTAATAGAGTAACCACAATTAATTGTATTTTGTATTTCCAGACAAAGTCAAGAAGGGTGACTATATTAAAGGAATAATTGTTGTTTTTATTGCTTTCCATTCAATTAGGTTTTGACATTGTAATCATGCAAAATTAATATTAAAATCGTTTTTGACCACCCATCGACCGTAAAAAAGATATTCCTTTTCCCAAGGGGATGATTTTTAATCCGAAAACAAGTGCAAGTCCAAGGGTTATTTGAAGCAATAATTCCTGAATATGATTGAAATGCCCCGCCGTTTTAATCATCCACATGCCAATTGGAGTAAGGGTAAGAAAGCCAATGAAAGCTAAAACCTTTAAAATTTTAGGGGTGAAGTTAAATTCTTTTTTACAAATAATTAATTGAGCCATGGCTGTAAATCCTTGGGTAAATATTGTTGCCCAAACGGCACCTTCGGCCTTGTATTCTGGTATCAGGATAAAATTTAAAATCACATTAATAAATACTCCGATAATGGCAACCCTATTTAATTTTTTTAAGCTCCCATTTGCCGTTAATAATGTTCCGAAAACATAATTGGTGGAGGTGAATACAAAAACCATCATTAATAGCCCAAATAGGTTATTGGCGTATTCAGTTGTTCCAGGGTAAAGTAGTGTGAATATTTGTTCTCTTTGGAAAAAACATAACGAAGCTAAAACTACAGAACCTCCAAAGAGGAGGGAAAAGCTTATACCTGCCAAGGGGGCGGGAGACTTTTTCTTTTTGAGCATAGTTGCAAACATTGGCAATAAAAGGGTTGCAAAAAGGTAGGCTATCATTGAAGATGCATCAAGGAGACGGTAGCCCATGGCGTAGTAACCAGATTCGATTGCACCATCGGGGAGCATTCTTTCTAGCATTACTGTATCTAGGCGAGTGTAAATCATCATGAGCACAATTAGCAATGCAAAAGGATAGGCGCTTTTTAATATGCTTTTCATCCGCGTAAGCGATGGTTTGAAAGAAATTGTCCCAGAATAAAAAATCACTACTGCAAAGGCTATTGTTGCCGTAAGTGATAAACTCACAGTCTGTAGTAGTACAAAAGTTTTAATGGTCAAATCTACCTCAAGCCCACCGTATAAAACTGGCGCTAAAATTATTATCATTAATAATTTGTCTAGGCTGCTTAGGAGGCTGTCGGTTTTGAATTTTTGAAGCCCTGAAATGTTACTTCGAAAGAATAGGATGAAACTATTTATTGCTTGATTCAAGGCCAGCCAAAGTAATAGTTGGAAGCTTAATCCAGAATACCCCATGATTAATCCTGCAATTATTACGATTATTGCGAAAAGTCCGCTTAGGATTATTTTTAATGCTAAAACATCTGGCAAATATTTTTTAAGTAAAAAATGATGTTGAGCAATATTACGGTTGTTGTAATTTGTTAATCCTACATCAGCGAAAATGGAAAAAATAAAAGTAAGATTGAAAAGTGCATAATATAGGCCGTAGGATTCTGGTCCTACAAGATTCTGAACACCCCTGTCAATTCCCAACAACCAAACCGGCTTGATGATAATATTTATCATCAATAAAAGCAAAAGGTTTATTAGGAAGGTTTTTTTCATTTTTTAGATTTCCGGATGATTTACAAATTTCACAAACTATTTCTTTTTAACGGGTCAATAATCAATAAATTTGACCATATTCATAAATTAACGAATCAAAATTGGTAATTGCAGTAAATACAAGGCTTCTTTTAAAAAATAAGCTTCAAGGGATAGGTTGGTTTTCTTACGAAAGTTTGAAAAGGATAACCCAAGATCATCCTGAACATACTTTTCATTTCTTTTTTGATAGGCCTTTCGATCAAGAGTTTGTGTTTGGGGAGAATGTGATTCCACATGTCCTTTTCCCTCAGGCTAGGCACCCGTTTTTATATTTTTTGTTTTTCGAATTTGCGGTTACCCAGGCATTAAAAACCATAAAAGCCGACCTCTTCTTAAGCCCTGATGGGTACCTTAGTCTACGAACAGACGTACCATCGATTCAGGTGATTCATGACTTGAATTTTGAGCATAACCCTGAATTCGTTCCGTTTTTTGAGCGTAAGTTTTACCGTTATTTTTTTCCGCGTTATGCGCGTAAGGCTGCTCGGATTGCAACGGTATCATCCTTTTCAAAACAGGACATTATTGATGTGTATGGCATCGCAGAAAATAAAATTGATGTGGTCTATAATGGGGCAGGAAAGCAATTTCAGCCATTATCTGATATTGAACAAGTTGAAATTAGAAATGAAATTTCTGGCGGAGTTCCATACTTCCTTTATGTAGGGGCGTTTCACCATCGGAAAAATATGCATGGAATGGTTAATGCGTTTTCAAAATTTAAACGCTTAACCCAGTCTAAGGTGAAGTTTGTTTTTGTTGGGGAGAAACTTTTTGGGGATCCTGCTTTCGCGAAAGCTTATGAAACCTGTGAGTTTAAAAACGATTTTATTTTCACGGGAAGGTTAGCTTCTGAAAAACTACCCAAAGTAATAGCATCTGCTCAAACCATGGTTTACGTGCCCTTTTTTGAAGGATTTGGAATTCCTCCCTTGGAGGCAATGCAAAGCGGAACACCCGTGATATGTTCAAACGTAAGCTCGTTACCTGAAGTGGTAGGAAATGCTGCGCTTACCGTTAACCCAAAAGATTGTGATGAAATAGTTTCGGCTTTAAGCCGAATGGATAGCGATCCCGAATTAAGGGAAAATTTTAAGAGATTAGGATTGGAACAAGCGAAGAAATTTTCTTGGGAAAAAACCGCAAGGGCGTTATACAATTCAATAGAAAAAGTTTTAAATGGCTGAGTTATTAAACCAATACCAAGATGTACTTGTTGAGGCTGGATGCGATGAAGCCGGAAGGGGTTGTCTTGCCGGGCCCGTGGTTGCTGCAGCAGTAATCCTCAATGAAGGGGTAGACCACCCATTGCTAAATGATTCTAAGCAAGTTTCTGAAAAAAACCGAAATGAACTGAGGAAGTTTATTGAGAAAAATGCTCGCGCTTGGGCTGTCGGGATTTGTTCACCCCAAGAAATTGATGAAATAAACATACTTAAGGCCTCATTTTTAGCAATGCATAAGGCAGTAGATGGTCTTAGGGTAAAACCGGGTTTTTTATCCATTGATGGTAACCGATTTACGCCATATAAAAATTTGGAGTTTGCCTGTATTATCAAAGGGGATGCAAAATATAAAAACATTGCAGCAGCTTCTATTTTAGCCAAAACTCATCGAGATGAAATAATGAAGGGATTAGCTATTGAGCATCCTGAATACAGTTGGGAACAAAATATGGGTTACCCAACCAAAAAGCATCGTGAAGCCATTTATGAGTTTGGAATAACTATTCATCATAGAAAAACTTTCAGGCAGTTACCGGAGCAGCTTAGTATGAAAATTTAACCGAGCCAATTATATCTTTCCGCAAAAAACACCAATACTCTAAATAGAATTGAAATACCTAAAAAGACATAAAACATGATTTTATAGGTCCTCAGTTTTACCACCTCTTTTTTTAACTCTTCCTTCATTTCAGGACTTTCAACGAACAATTTTGTGAGCTGAATATTGGTTATTCCTCTTGATTGAGCGAAACGCGAAATTTTGAAAAGCATTCTTCCATATTGAATGAAATACATAAATGTAATTCCTAATAGAAAGTAAAAAAGGATATCCGAAAGACTAGTTCCCATAAACTTTCTCCCCATTTACGAAGGTCATAATAACCTTGGTATTTCTAATTTCTCCTTCTGGAGCGGTCATAATATCTTTTTCCAAAACCACGAAATCGGCGGATTTGCCTTCAACCAAGGAGCCTTTATTTTTGTCTTCAAAACCGGCATAGGCCGCCCAAATGGTCATAGCTTTTAATGCTTCAATGCGAGTGATTTTTTCTTTAGGCAGAAAGCCATCATCAGGGAAGCCCTGTGCGTCTTTTCTTTCAACCGCTGAGGCAAATCCTAGTAGAGGATTAATTTCTTCGACAGGAAAGTCACTTCCGGCTGCAATTAACCCCGTTGTTTTTATTAAAGTGTTATAGGCATAGGCGCCAGCTAATCTGTTTTCTCCAAGTCTATCTTTTGCCCAATACATGTCGCTTGTTGCGTGAGTGGGTTGAACCGATGGGATAATATTAAAGGTTTCCATAAGGTTCAAATCTGATGGGTTAATAACCTGGCAATGTTCGATTCTCCATCTTTTATCGTTTCCTTCATTTAGGAAATCTGCGTAAATATTTAGCATTACCCTATTTGCGGAGTCACCAATACAATGTGTGTTAAGTTGAAAACCCAAAAGGAACACCTTTTCAGCTACTTTACGCAGGCTATCCTGGGAGCTTAATAGGAATCCTATTTCCTGTGGTTTATCGCTATATGGGTGTAATAAGCATGCTCCTCGAGAGCCTAAAGCCCCATCGCCATAAAGTTTAAAAGAATTTACCGTGAGCCGTTCATTTTTTATTGACCCTTCTTGTTCGAAGAAATCAAAATTCTCCTGGTTAGGGTTGGCCATCGCGTAGACCTTAATTTTTAAAACACCCTTATTCTGAAGGGAATCGAGGATTTGAATATCTTCAAGATCTAACCCAGCATCTGTAACAGTGGTGAGACCTACTTCGAATAAGTTTTTCTCCGCCAATATTAAAGCCGCCGATTTTTCTTCTCTTGTTAATTTCGGAATTGCTATTTCAATAAGATCTACTGCATTATCAAGAATAAGGCCCGTAAGTTTTCCGTTTTTCACTTCTAGAAAACCTCCCTCAATTTTGCTGTCAGGGCTGATTTTGGCGAGTTCAAAAGCTTTTTTATTGACATAAGCGGCATGACCATCTACTCGGCGGACTAGTACAGGGGTTTCGGGAAAGGATTTATTTAAAAGTGTATTGTCGGGGAATTCTTTTCCAGGCCATAATGATTGGTCCCAGCCTCTTCCGGTAATCCATTGTCCTGGATTGTTTTTTTGATGCTCCTCCATTTTAGCAACCATTTCTTCCATAGAGTTCACACCCCGTAAATCTACTCTTGATAATTGCTGCGCATAGCCATTAAAGTGGGAATGAGCGTCATTAAACCCAGGGTAAACGGGTTTCCCTTGAAGATCGATTTCGCGTTCAACCGAATTGTTTTTTCGTAATGGAGTTTCCTTTCCAATGGCCACAATTGTGCCATTTTTTACAATCATGGCTTCTGCCTTGGAAAAGTCCCCATCAACAGTATATATCACGCCGTTGAAGTAAAGGGTCCCTGATGGTTTTTCTTGATTACAAGAAATCAAAAATAGGTTGAGAAGGACGAAAAGTAAGATTGATTGGAAACGTTTCATGCTTAAAAATTGAATATGGAAATTATACTACGAAGTAAATAAAAAAATCCCCTTCCGTTACCGAAAGGGGATTTTATTTATTGAGTTAAGTAAAATTATTACTTAGTGTAAACTACATTTTTGGTTACCGTACTGTTTGAAGTCTTCATTCTCACGAAATAAACTCCAGCATTTGTAAAGCTGTTTTCATTAGCATTTAACTTAATCTTATGGCTTCCTGCCGATAAAGTCTCGTTTGTTACGCTAATAACACGACCAGTAATATCTAAAACTTCAAGTGTGATATTGTCGGCTTTTTCAAGGTCGAAATTAACACTAAGATCCTGAGTAAATGGATTTGGAGCTAAAGTGAATCTCAACTTGAGGGCTTCGGCATCAGCTATACTAGTAGATGGGTTGGCATCATAAATATTGATATTGTCCATGTAAAAATTGTTTCCTCCACCTGTGGTAAAGTCGAAACGAATTAGCCCACTAGTTGCACCTTCAATAGCGCCTAAATCAATAATTTGTTCTACCCATTCAGATTCTGAACTTGGGAAATAAGTTCCCCCAACAGGTCCGTCTGAGGTTTCCATTTGGCCACCAGCACGACTTAATCTAACTTTCCAAGTTAACCCACAGTTATTACTTACATAAACAGTTAATCTGTCAGCGCTTTGGTTAGTCCTTCTGGCGTATGCCATTCGGAAAGAAAGCTTTGGAGAATTCATGTTTGAAATATTGATTCCTGGGCTAATTAATTGGTCAGTTAAACCTGTAGGAGCGCCATTCACGTTGCTATAATAGATTGAAGCTGCTCCAGTATATGAGGCTTGTTCTGAACGTTGGAATGTACGATCGTTGTCTTCGTTTATAATATTCCATCCATCGATATCGAAAGGGTCTGTTTCAAAACCTTCTGTTATTGGTCCGAATAAATCGCTTGTATTTTTTTGAATTTCAATGTAATCTTGTTTCAAAAGGCTATCAGAACCATTTGCGTTAGAAACCTTAAGTTGAACAGTGTATTTACCATCCAATTTAAATTTTACGTTAGGGTTTTTACCCATAACAACAAATGAAGTGTCGCCATTGTCAAAAGTCCATTCCCAAGCATCAACCTCAGCATTGTAGCTATGGTCTGTGAAGGTTAAGGAAGACCCTGCACATGCAAGCGTGCTATTTGTATTGAAATCAGGGATTGGTGCGCATCCTGGAGAAACATATCCGTCATTTGTACCAGTCGCGATTAGATTCTGTTCAGTATGGTAAGTGTTTAATGAACCTGAGTTCATTAATGCAGCACGCATTCTGTCTTGTTGCCCATGAGTAAACATACGCTCGCAGCTAGAGTAATCCATAATGTTTTCAACATTATCAAGACTACCGCAAGATTCTGACGCCTTATTACATCCAGATGATCCAACTGTTAATGGTGTGTCGTCCACGCCATCATCAAAGTTGCAATTTGCTATTTCTAAGGGAGTGTTAGTGCCCCCCCAAGTATGTGAAAGGTTATAAAAGTGACCTACTTCGTGTGGAAGGGTACGTCGACTTAAGTTACCACCTTGACCGAATTGGTTATAGCGGCAGTAAATAGCCCATCTTGGGTTTCCTGGAGCAAAAGTTCCAGGGTTGAATGTATATGCGCCAGCACCTGATTGCATATTGCGAACAACATAGATGTTCATGTATTTTTTTGTGTCCCAGCTGATTACTGCAGATACTCCAGCATTGTCTCCACCGTCGTTGGTTTTGTTAGAAAAAGTACGAGTGATACCGTCGGTGCAATTTCCGTTAGGATCAATTTGAGCAAAACGTAATTCAACGTAAGAAGCTCCCATTATTTTTCTAAAAGTGTCTAACACTTGATTAGAATCCTCGGCCATTTTAAGGTGGTCAAGGTTACTTAGGGCAATAGCGTTAAGCACATCTGATTTAGGAATGTTTTCAGGGCCATATTCGTGTAGAATATGAACTACCACTGGTATGATAAGTTTTTCGACTGTATCAGTTGATCTTTGAGAAGCTTTGTTAGCAATATAAAATTGGGTAGCTTCTTCAAGAGCCGCTCTTCGAGCTTGAGCTTCGGTATCATGTTGTACCACATTATCAGTATGACTGTGTGTTGTACATAGTCGTTGTGCCTGTGCATTTTTCGTTGCCGTTAGGCCTAATGCACCTAGAAGTAAGAGAGTGAAAATTTTACGCATTTGTTGTTTTTTGATGTTTTGAGATTTTAAAGATAATAAATACTTGCGATTAGCGCAATAATACACAATTCGCAAAGTGCTTAATTATGGCATGAATTTTATGCTAAATCCTTGTGTTTTGAACAAAATCAACGATTTTAGGATAGGACATAAAAAAAGCCTTGTAACATTGTTACAAGGCTTTTTCAAAAAGTGTGTTACTTCTTATTGGAAAATTACTTTTTCAATAAGGATACCATGCTCAGAAGTTAGCTTTAAAAGGTAAACTCCTTTTGCTGGAAACAAATTGTTCCCATTAAAATTAAATGAGCTTGAAGAACTATCTAAAATCACAGCTTTGACAATTTTCCCAGTAATATCCATTACTTCTAAAGTAGAAGCCAGAGCAGAATTTGAAACTGAAATATTGAAGTTGTTATTAATTGGGTTAGGAGAAACCTTAAATGAAACTCCTGATTTTTCAGTCACTCCCGTTGAAGGATTGTTGTCTACAATTTGGATGTTGTCAAAGTAAAGGTTATTGCCACCACCTGTTGTAATTTGAAATTTAAACATTGCATTTGTTGCATCATCAATTGAGCTTAGGCTAATTTCATGTTCTACCCATTCGTCTGCCGAGCCAGGGAAGTATGCGCCAGACTGTGGACCATCAGTGGTTTCCATTCCTGAACCGAATTTGCTGAATTTGAATTTCCATAATTTACCGCAGTTGGTTGAAGTAAATACAACAAGTCTATCACTGGAGCTATTGTTTCTTCTAGCGTAAGCTAAGCGGAAACGTAATACAGGCTCATTCATATTGCTTATATCCACAGCAGGTGAAATCAACTCTGGATTTTTCCCTGAAGCATTCCCATTTGGCTGATTGTAAACTAAAGAGGCCGCACCTTGATATGAGGCATCGTAAGTTATTTCGAATGCTCTTCCGTCTTTGTCAGGAACTATTACCCAGTTACTATCGGTAAAATTTTCGTATTCAAATCCTTGTTGAACGTATCCTTGAAGATCTCCATTTTCAGGAATAACGCGAACCCAAGCCTCACGTGTAAGTGAATCTGATCCAGTTGCATTTGAAACGACTAATTTTACATCAAATTCACCACCCATGGTAAAAGTCATTGTTGGGTTTTGTTCGGTTGAAATAATGGTAGTGTCTTCGTTCGAGAATGTCCATTCCCAAGCGTCAGGTATGCCGTTCCAAGTAAAGTCGGTAAATTTTATTGGCTCACCTTCGCAGGCCGTTCTATAATTTTGCCAGAAATCTGCATAAGGCATAATCACATAGGAGTTAGTATCTAAAATACCCGTTACTTCGGCATTTTCTGGCGTAATTAAACGGTCTATTTTATTTCCTCCTGCTTTCAATGCAGCATGCATTCTATCGGTTTGACCGTGAGTAAACATGTTTTGGCAAGAACCGTTGGTGTAATCCATGTAGTTGTCAGTCATGTCGAATGTACCACAGGTCTGTTTATTAGTTGGGCATCCACTTGAGGAAGCTGAAGCGTCTGGAGTATCATTTACGCCATCAGAGGCTCCACAACCACCATCACCCCAAATGTGGCGAAGATTTAAGCAGTGGCCAATTTCGTGTACTAAAGTACGTCCTTGGTTATCGAAAGCGGTTCCAAATTCAATTGATCCAGTAACATCGGCACGGATAACAATCCCGTAAGTAGCATCGGCTCCAGTTCCTGGGAATTGAGCATATCCAAGAATAACTCCTCCTCCGCCACTAGCGCCAATATTTCTAACCACCCATACATTAAAATAACTTGTTTGAGGCCAAACAGAAATTGCTTTATCTGTCCTGTCTGGTTGATTGTTGAAATCGGTAGCTGATGTAGGTACCATCACACGTCCATCTGTTCTTTCGCCGTTAGGATCTTTTCTAGCAAGGCGAAATTCGATATAAGTATCGGAGGCAACAGCGCGCCAGCGTTCGTCAGTGTCTGTGGTATCTGGATTAATCCGTCTAAAGTCCTCATTGATAATTCTTACTTGATCTTCAATTTGGGCACGGCTTATTGCCTCTGGACCATATTGATGATAAATGTGGAATACAATTGGAATATAAACAGTGTCTTCGTGAGTTTGGGAAGTAACTTTTCTATTTTCTAAATACTGAAGAGTGAATTGCTCAAGTGCATCACGGTTTTCCTTGTATTCAGGATTTTCTTTAAAATTAATTTCTGTTTGCTCAGTGGTGTAACATGGAATTACAGCTTCCTGAGCTATTGCACTTCCTGCAGAAAAGAACATTGCAGCAAGCAGAAAAGAAGAGAGATGTTTCATATAAGTTATTTAATTAATCACTTGAAGTGATTTTCAAGCGGATTGAAATTAGGGAATTGTGTGAATATTAGCAATAAAATATTTATCCTTATTGGAGGATTCTCAGTTAATAAGACCCTTTTTTATAAAAATGGTTGCATTCAAAATGAATTTTATTCCGTGTCTGGGGTTAAGTTTATTTCACCTTCTGAGGTTGCAATAACACTTGCTACCGTGGCATCTCCAGTTACATTTACAACGGTTCTGCACATGTCCAGGATTCTGTCGACTGGGAATACAATAGCGATCCAGGTTGGATCTAAACCCACAGATTCTAACACGATAATTAACATAACTAGTCCGGCACTTGGCACCGCTGCTGAGCCAATTGATGCTAAAGTTGCGGTTAATATTATTGTTAGTTGCTGAACGAACGAAAGATCCACCATATGAAACTGAGCCAAAAAGACTACGGCTACTGCTTGGTATAGGCTGGTTCCATCCATGTTTACTGTTGCTCCTATGGGAAGGACAAAGCTGGTTACTTTTTCGCTAACCCCTAATTTGTTTTCAACACAATCCATGGTAACGGGCAAAGTCGCCGCACTTGAGGATGTGGAGAAAGCTAGCATTTGGGCTGGGGCCATGCTTTTGAAGAATTTTTTGTAGCCGATTTTCCCTCTAGTAAGGAGCATCATGATTGTAGGGTAGAATACAAAAACCATCAGCGCTAAGCCAGCAAAAACAGTTAAAGAGTACCAGCCGAGGCCTTTGAAAATCTCGATTACATTTCCAGGATCGTCACCGGCCATTTCACTTATTTTTCCTGCAAGCAGGGCAAACACGAAAAATGGTGCAGCCTGCATAGTGAGGTCCACCATTTTTAAGAATACTTCATTAGCACCTGCCACAAACTGATTTACGGGATTTGCGAATTCGGCGGGGATGAACAATAGCGAAATTCCAAAGAACAAAGCGAAGAAAATAATTTGAAGCATGCTTCCATTATCTCCAAGGGCCCCAAAAATATTGCTAGGCACCATATCTACCAGCATTTTAAGTGGACCAGAATCCTTTACTTTTCGAGCGTCATTTATTTTTTTACTTACCTCGTCATTTTTTGGGGTGTTTGTCTCTACTTCGTTTAAAGATCCTTCGGATAGGACCTGGTTATCAATTAACTCAACTCCATCAGTCTGTGCGACGAATAATTCGTAATTTTTACGGTTTTCAAGCCTTTGACCTTCTCCCATAAGGGTTCCTGGTTGGAATACATTAACCAAAGTTAGCCCTAAAGAAACTGCGGTAATTGTAGTGATTAAATACATCAAAAGGGTTTTCATTCCCATTCTACCCAGACTTGAAGCGTCAGTTAAGCCAGTGATTCCTTTTATAATGGAGAATAAAACTAGGGGAACTGCTATTAGCTTAAGCACATTGATGAAAATTGTGCCAAAAGGACTAATCCAATCTATGGTGAACTTACTCCAACCTAGATAACTGGAAAGAAGAGCCCAAATAACTCCCAAAAATAAACCAATGATGATTTTCCAATGCAGTGCAAGTTTCATATGTAGATTGTTAAACGGCTAGACCGATTTTTTCTTAAAAAGATTAGCTTTCGACTCCTCTCCCCTTAATAATCTTTCGATATTTTTTTGATGGGTGAGAATCACAAGTATGGCAATTGCAATACCAAAGATGATTAAAGACTTTATAGTGGTATGGTAAACAAAGACGATTAAAAATGGGAAAGCTACACTTCCCAAAATTGAGCCTAAAGAGACGTATTTAGTAATTAGAAGGATAACAATAAAAATTAAAATACAAATCCCTGCTGCTGGAGGGTGAACTGCTAGCACCATTCCTAGAAGTGTTGCAATTCCTTTTCCGCCTCGAAATCCTGCGAATACTGGGAATAGGTGACCTAGAATTGCAGCAATACCATAAGCAAGCTGGGTATTTACAAATTGCTCAGTGCTTGGAACTAGGGTGGTGATGAATAAAACTAAGGAAGTGGCCGAAAATCCTTTTAAGATGTCAATTATTAAAACGGGTATGCCTGCCTTTTTCCCTAAAATCCTAAAAGTATTTGTTGCTCCAGCATTTCCACTACCGTATTCTCTAATATCAATCCCATAAAATTTCTTCCCAATTATCACGCTAGTTGGCATGGAACCTAATAGATAGGCTACAATTAAAAACAATATGGATTCTAAGTTTATCAAGTGGGTTTAACATTAAAGCTCCTCAAGCTAATTGTTAAATTTAGTTTGAGGAGCTCAAAAATAGTCTTCCAAATCATTAATCCAAAATCGGAAACTTCCTAAGGAAGTCAGATTTCTTTCTTCCGGTAGCCACAGAGAATGGTTTGTCGGATTTTGTTTTGTCTAAAACAGCTTGATTAAAGTCTTCATTTGATGAGTAAGCCTCCATTAAACCCTTATAAAAGCTGAAGTAATACCAATTTTCAATTGGAGACTCTAGGTAGAAACTAATCTTTGGGGCACCTCTTTTTATTTCTATTACAACTTTCCCTTTTATTCGACGATTTATCAATTTATCTTGAACTACTCCTAAACCGATGATTCCTTCAGAAACATAAGCCTTGGCAGTTTGGTCCCAAACGAAATTCAGTCTGTTAAAAAACAGGCTATGCTCTAGCGCTTTAATCATTTTGAAATTGCCATAAAGCTTAACGTCTTCAATGATAGTTTTGGCTTCTTTTTCAGGTAGCATTTCAGAAATACCATGGACAAAAACATCCCTGTCATTAATCACAACGTCACTATTTAAAAGGTCAATTTCAAGTTGATCTTTCATTATTTCCAATGCCTTTTTTGGGAAATCAAAGTCAAACGCCATAAGGATATCCAAAAAGAATGTCTCCTCAAATAAGTCGTTGGTTATGGTTCCTACAGTTTTTACTTTCGGTAAATCGTCAATAGGATTTAGCTCGATACCTATGTCAAGGACTCCTTCGGCGAAAATCTCCTCTCTTCTATCGTCGAAAGAAAGGTAATTTCCTTTGTTTCCAGTATTGAAGAGTTTTGTTTCGCTTCCGATTTTGAAAATCTGATCGTCCTCGTCGAAAAGCATTTGCCCTTCAACTTTTATTATATCATGATCATTCGGTTCGACCTTTTGGCTAACAAAAGTTCCATAAAGTCCGCCTGTCATATTGTTAATGTGAAAACCCGTGAATAGTCGTTTCTTATTAATATCACGTGGATCTGAAATAGTTGTAACAAGGGAGTCAGGATTTACTTCTGCAGCAAAGCTGAAGAACTCCGATTTTATTCGAGTGCTTTGTTGATCAAGTTTTGCATAGCCTTCGTAATTCATGTACTTGTCTTCTGCCTTTAAAACAACCTCACCCTTAAATAAGATTCTTGGATTTAAAACGAATGTGGTTGTGTCGGCGATTCGGCCTCGAGCCTGAGTTCTACCAGCAGTATCTACCAAAATACGTTCGAACTTGAATTTTTCAATAGCGCCTCCCTTACTCACATATTCGTATTCTCCTGACCCAGAGAATTTGTTTTTCCCGGTAATGTTCAGGTTGGCGTTGAAAATTTCGTGGAAACGGGTATCAGTATTGGCGATAATTCGGGCATTTTTTAGTAGTCCAAGTTTTCCGCCTTCAGCGATGTAGGCTTCGTTTTTGTCAGGGATGATTTCAACATCAGCAACAAAAATATTTGGGACATTACTCACCCCAATAGCCGAGCTATCTAGGAAGAATTTGGCAGTTTCTGATGCAAAAACTAAAGAATCTTGTTTTGGATCTGTCGATCTAAAGCTTAACTCCTCAGTAACTTGCCCTAGAGCCGCGCTAAATTCCATTTCCTTTTTCTTGATATCCCAAGTAAATCTGTTTAGTGAACCAACATATTTATTATTTGGGTATTCAATGTTGTACCCGAATAAATTTGATTCAAATTTACCTTGCATTGTTCCGAAATCAACTTCACTTTTAATGTTGTTCGCGGCAAGTAAATGTTTGGTGCTATCCTGGTTGTAAACGTTCATATTCGAAGTGTCGGCTCGGAAGCTGTTTTCTTTTAATAAAAAGCTTCTTGAGGCTACCTGAGCATTGTTAAATCCAATCTTTCCACTTCCGTAAAGGTTGGCTGGAGTGTAAAGTATTGAGCCTTCATAGGTCGCTTTGTCACCGTAAATATCAAATGCTGTAGTTTTTTGGTCAATCCTCATACTGTCGGCATAGGGTTCCCAGTGCATGTATGAGCCTTCGGATACCACTCCCGGATAGGATGCAGCCCCAAACGGCCCTTTCTTTATTTCATACCTGTCGATGTCTGCCTTTACACTATCTAAAAGGAAAAGGATGTTCTGTGATTGACCCTTGGATGAGAGGTATGTGATGTCTCCCTGTCCAAATAATCCATGCTGACTTAAGTTAATATTTCCCTCATAGTTTCCTTTTCCCTTGTAAAGCGGATACCCCCCTTGAGGAGTGGGGGAAATGAATCCTAACGAGGTATCACTCTGTAATGAAAGTACTTCTTTCAAGTCAGGAAAAATCCCCCCAGAATAAAATATCCCTGGAAATGCAAGTCCGTTTGTTGAGGTTAATGCATCTAAACTATCCAGTTGGAAAGGAATTACCCTGAAAAAGAATCGGTCCCGGTCGTAGTTACTTTGCTGAATGTTCGGGTAATCGTAGTATACAAAGGATTCTTTTTGACTATCAAATAATGGATATTGTGGATAATCTTTTAATCCAGATTTATTGTCCTTGTCATCAATGTAAAGGTCACCGTTAATGTTTTGAAGTACAGTTTCTACATCAATTAATTGACGGGCCCCTTGGGCGTCAGATGTTCCTATTACCTTGATTTTTAAGGAGTCAATATTTTGAAGGGCAATTTTGAAATTTTCATAATCAAATGTAAATCCCTTTCCATAGAAATCCAGTGTTCCCGCATGAACCTGACCACCGAATAACATGTTTCTGTTCCCCATAACGGTTAACGTTCGGCCATAAGGCACAACATAAACCGACTGGCTATCTGACATGGTTATTTGACGCACTCCGTTAATTACTAGGTTGTAATTTTTCATGTTTAGGTAGGCGTTCGCCGAGTCAGTTCGTGAGCGAATTCTTAGTATGTCATAGTCCACATTACCGGCGTTATTTTGGACGTAGTTAATTGCTTTATCTTTAACTGTAATTAAGTCAAAATCTTCATCGAAATAAATAAATCCGCCCTCCACAAGCTTTCTTAATTGTCCGCGTACCTGATCGACAGTTAAATTTCTTCGTGCAGCATAGTCCTTGGCAAAAATCGGTTTTTCTTTAAATGCACGTTTAAGCATCATGATTTCAACAAGTGGATTATAGGATTGTAACCCCTGTGTTTTGTTGAAAATTTGTTGACGATAATAATTTGTAGACTCGAAGTATGCTTCTGGTTTGTTTTGGGAAATTATTTGACCAAGCTCGGCGGTACGCGTGTCAATGTTCCAGTTTAGTGTTTCAATATCAATGGCCATTTCATGAAAGGAGTCAAAAAACAGAGTGTTTCTAATTCCTGTTCCTTGGCGGATAAGCGAAATTGTGCGGGTATCCGCTAAAAACTTAATGGATACTTTTGGGTGGTAAAGAGAGTCACCTCCAAGGTAAAAGCTCACTTCAGATTCTTCCGCCGATATTCTATCGCTGTAAAAAACATACGCTTTGGAATAGGTGCGGAGGGCAAGTGTGTCACCGGTGTAGAAGTTTAATTTCGCATCAGCACCTTCTTCCCCAAAGCCAATAAATCTCCCCCCCGACATTTTTAGACCACCTTCATAGTTAATATTCTTGAAGATGTCGTCTTTTTTTATGGTCTTTTCGTAGGATGTAAATTTTGGATAGGTAGCGTTTTCTGGCTTATAATTGGTCGTAAGCTTATCCTCAAAATCACCCATTAATGGCCTTTCAAGGAGTGTTTTATAATGAAAAGTAACACTGTCGGCATTGAAATTGGCGTTACTCATATTTATTTGATAGTCGTTGATTTCGGCATAAACCTGAGTGGAATCAAGTCCACCACGAGCCCAGTTTACTGTTCCGCCTTGACCATACCAATATCTTCTCAATGGGTGGTATTCACCTGTGGTTTTGTAAATCCCAGTGCGGTCGTTTCGCGCGATGCAGATAATATCTGCATCTTCGCAAATTATTTTTGCCGTTGTGTCATAAACAAACTCAAAAGTCCTATCGGTTAAGTACCATTTTGTCCCTGTTTTATCACTTAGTGATAAATCTCTGAAAAAGTCTTTGGTGATTTCAACGTAATTTGAAAGATCTCTAGAACTACCGGCTTTAAATAAGCTGTCCAAAGTCGCTTGCCACTCCTTAAAATCGTTTGGCTCAAAGGCGTTGTTTGTGAAATTAATAAGGGCTTGATAATACATGGCGAAATCACTTGCCAGAAACCTGGTAGTGATTAGGTTGTTCGAAAAACGCATGATGTCATCTTCCTGATCATTGGTGAATGATTTTAATTCCCAAAGTTCAGCGAATTTCTTTGCTACTTTCTCTCCATCTTTGTTTTGCTCCTTTTTGAAGTATTTTTTTACATCATCCTGAAATTCAAGAGGGTCGGTTTTGAATTTAAACTCCTTTCGTTGAGCGGAGGAAACTTGAATCAAGCAAAAACTGACAAATAGTAGGGTAGCAATTCTTTTCAGCATATTATGTCTTTTAATTGATTACCGAGAAAATTCGGCGGCAATCCATTCTTTTAATTCTTTAACTTTTGAGATCGATAAATTGTACTTTTTGGACTCTTTTTCAATCATTTGAAGGTCATTATTGTAAAACCCACTTAGGAATAATAATCCTCCATCAGCCAAAAGATTGGCGTACATATCCATCTCCGAAAGGAGAATATTACGGTTTATATTTGCAAGCACAATATCAAACTTTTCCACAGGTATGTCAGCTACAGTGCCACAATAGACTTTGTCGACTTTAACATCATTTTTCGTGAAATTTTGTTCGGTAACTAAGGCAGCGTTTTCTTCAATATCAGCGGCAACTATATAGCTCGCGCCTAGCTTTGCTGCCATCACTCCTAAAATTCCTGTTCCGCAGCCTAGGTCGATCACCTTTTTGCCTTTTAGATTTCCTTCAATAAGATGTTCCATCATTAAAGAAGTTGTTTGATGGTGCCCGGTCCCGAACGCCATTTCTGGGTTAATCACAAGTTCATTGGGGTAACTTGGGTCTTTTTCGTGAAAGGGGGCGCGCACCCTCCAGTTTTTTACGGTAATAGGGCTGAAATTACTTTCCCATACTTCGTTCCAGTTTTTTGGCTGAATAAGGGATTCAGAAACTTTTAGGCTTCCGCCGAAAGGCAATTTGCTTAGAACATTTTGAAGATTTTTCATGGTGAAACTTCCTTCTTGAAAAAAAGCTTTCACTCCATTCTCCGTTTCTTCGAACATGTCACCGCCTTCTGCGTCAAGCATGGCAACAACGATTTCACGCTCTTCGTCAGAGGAAATCCCTTCGATTAAGAATTGCGAGTAGGTTACATTTGTCAATCCCATTAGGCGTTTTGCGTTGCTTTAACTGAATTTGAAAGTTCTTTGGCGATGGTGATAAATTCTTTAGACTTAAGTGCCGCTCCACCAATTAGTCCGCCATCTACATCCGCCATGGCGAAAATCTCGGCGGCATTATCGGGCTTACAGCTTCCGCCGTATAAAATAGAGGTGTTGTTTGCCGTGGTTGGATCATACAAGTTTGCAATGCTTTCACGGATAAACATATGAACCTCCTGAGCTTGTTTTGGACTTGCGGTTTTACCCGTTCCAATAGCCCAGATTGGTTCATAGGCCAAAACTATACTCTTCATTTGGTCAGCGCTAATTCCGGAAAGACCTTCTTTTATTTGTTTTCCTATAATTTCCTTGAAAGCGCCTGATTCTCTTTGAGATAATGACTCGCCCACACATAAAATAGGTAGTAACCCCGCTGCATTAGCGATCTTTACTTTTTCATTTACTGTTTGATTGGTTTCTCCGAAAAATTCTCGTCGTTCAGAGTGGCCTAGGATTACATATTTGCAGCCAACAGATTTAAGCATGCCTGCCGAAATTTCACCCGTAAACGCGCCCGATTCGGATGAGTGGCAGTTCTGCGCACCCAATGAAACACTTGAGTTATTTGGCTCAATCATGGCCGCGACAGTCCTTGTGAAGAGGAACGGTGGCGCAAGCATTACTTCTACATGTTCGTAGGAGTTTTGGTAAATCATATGAATAACCTCTGAAGCGAGCTTTTGAGCTTCGTCAAGATTATTGTTCATTTTCCAGTTTCCGGCAACAATAAATTTTCTTGGCATAATTATGTCTTTTATGTGGTTGCTTCCCACACTCTATCAGCTTTGTTTTGTTCAAAAATGTGATTAAAAACTGCTTCGTCGTCAGCGGTAAATTCAATTTTCCTGCGGGACATTACGATTTTTGCAACCTCAATTGCTTTTTTTGGTAAATAAGTGTTGAAGCCAGAGGCTCCTCCCCAAGAAAAGTCAGGAACGAAATTTCTTGGAAATCCGCTACCGAAAATATTGGAGCTAAAACCAACCACAGTACCCGTATTAAACATGGTGTTAATTCCACATTTACTATGGTCACCCATGATTAACCCGCAAAATTGAAGACCTGTTTTAGCAAACCCCTTTCTTTTATAATTCCAAAGTTTCACTTCGGTGTAATTGTTCTTTAAGTTAGAATTGTTGGTGTCGGCACCAATGTTGCACCATTCCCCTAAAACACTATTTCCTAGAAAGCCATCATGGCCCTTGTTTGAATACCCAAAGATAACCACGTTATTTAATTCTCCCCCAACTTTTGAATGAGGTCCCACGGTCGTTGGCCCGTAAATTTTTGTATCTAACTTGGTTGAGGAGTGATCGCAAAGAGCAAAGGGCCCTCTAATTTTTGATCCTTCCATTACTTCAGCATCTTTTCCTATATAAATTGACCCGTTCTGGGTATTTAAAATGGAAGCATTTACTGTTGCTCCAGGCTCAATGAATAACTTGCTCCTCTCGCCAAGTAAAATGTTATGTGAAAGTAAATCAGCCGATTCCCTTCCTTTTGTTAGTCTTTCAAAATCGGCTTCAATTGCTTCGCCATTAAAAGTAAAAATGTCGGGTAGCTGATTAATAATATGAACATCTCCACTGTAATCAACTCTTGATAGGGATGATAATTTATCATCTTCCCAAGGGAAAACGCCAAGAGTTGTTGTTTTAGCAGCCAAAGTTTCTTCCCCAGCCATTAAAACGGATTCTTCGGGCAGCGCTTCTATTGCTGAAAGAACAGCTGCATTGGGCGCAAGTCTTCCGTTTATATAAAGGGAAGCAGTGGATGAGTTCTGAGAATTATATTTTTCAGCAATTGGGGAGCGTGTTAAAAATACAGCCGTCCCTTTTAATTCATGCTCCCATTTCTCGGCAATTGTTAAAATGCCTAGTCTAAACGCACCTGTTGGGCGTGAAAGCGATAAGGGGAAAAGCTTATCGTATGATTTGTCGTCGTAGAGCCAAAATTCCATAGCCCAAAAATAAAAAAACCTCCATGGAGTGGAGGTTTTTTTAAAATTATATTTTGATTCGAATGCGAATTAATCTTCTTTAGGAGCAGAATCCTTACGTCCTTTGTAACGATTACGGAATTTATCAACACGTCCTGCAGTATCGATTAATTTCAGTTTTCCAGTATAGAAAGGGTGTGACATGTTTGAAATATCTAATTTTACTAAAGGGTATTCTTTTCCGTCAGTCCACTCGATTGTTTCTTTAGTAGCTACTGTTGAGCGAGTAATAAAGGAGTGATCACATGAAATATCTTTAAACACTATGAAACGGTAGTTCTCTGGATGTGTATTCGCTTTCATCTTATTGTCTTATTTTTAAATGAGTCTGCAAATATACGACGAAGATATTAATTGACAAACTGTTAATAGGAAAAATATCATGTCGATTGCACAAATGTGTTATCTTTTTTCAATTGCCCCAGTTTTGGGGTTGTAAATAGGGACTATAGCCCATTGATTTGGTGTTAGGCAGTAGTCCACGTCTCGCTCTATCTTTAAACGTTGTAAGCGCTTAAAATGTGACGAATGTTTCATAAAGCCTAGCAAGTTGGGTTTTGCAAGGTTGTAAAGGGTCTCAGCTCCTACACAGCTGTCGCAGAAAACTGTAAACTCCGTTTTCAACTTTTGATAAACCGCACCTGCAAATGCAGTGTCTTCAAGATTGAATTTATTTTTCCACCCTGCGCAAAGCAAAACTACATCTTCCGATTTTTCACTTAAATATTTACAAACTGAGTCAAGGTTTACAAAAGCTCCAATAATTATTTCTTTGGCATCCTTTGCTAGGTTTAAAGCTGCGGTTCCATTAGTGGTGGTCATCACAACCGACTTCCCATTGACTTCTTCTCCCATATAACTATAAGGAGAGTTACCCATATCGAACCCTTCAACCATGCTGCCGTCTCTTTCTGCGGAAAGTAGATAGCCCTTTCCGCGGTACGCTTCGCACTCCTCAACCTTGCTGACAGGAATGATTTCCTTCACCCCATTTGCCAAGCCTACGCATATGCTTGAAGTTGCACGCAGTACATCGATGACCACGACGATTTTACCCGTTAGATCATAAAGGTTAATTAAAGCGGGAGTGAGGCAGACCTCAATACTTCTTTCTTGCAAATTCTAAGCTTTGTAAAATGGTGGCTTCGCAATAATTGCTTTTACTGGTTTGTTGCGGATATTGATAACAATTTCCGTTCCTTCTTTGTTATATTCTTTTGGAACATAACCCATTCCAACGGCCTTTTTCAGACTTGGAGATTGAGTTCCCGATGTAACTCTTCCAATTACTTCGCCTTCGATGTTTAAAATTTCATAGTCGTGACGAGGAATTCCTCGGTCAACCATTTCAAATCCTACAAGTCGGTTTTTAATTCCAGCTTCCTTTTCCTTTAATAAGTTGGCGCTGTTTGTGAATTCCTTAGTAAATTTCGTAATCCAGCCAAGGCCCGCTTCTAAGGGAGATGTTTTATCGTCGATGTCGTTTCCATATAAACAGAAACCCATTTCTAGTCTAAGTGTGTCACGTGCACCAAGTCCTATAGGCTGAATGTCAAATTCAGCACCAGCCTCAAAAATTTTAGTCCAGATTGTTTCCGCATCGTTATTGTCAAAATAAATTTCAAATCCGCCAGCTCCTGTGTAACCCGTTGCCGAAACTAAAACGTTTTCAACTCCAGCAAAAACTCCCTTTTCAAAGGTGTAATAACCCATGTCCGAAAGTTTAATGTCGGTTAAAGCCTCCAATGCTTGCGTGGCTTTTGGACCTTGAACAGCCAAAAGTGTTGTGCGGTCACTTATGTCAATCATTTCAACACCCTTGGTGTTGTGTTTTTTTATCCAATTCCAATCTTTCTCCATGTTGCTGGCATTAACCACCAACATGTATGTTTTTTCGTTAACACGGTATACAAGAAGATCGTCTACAATTCCACCGTCTTCGTTTGGAAGGCAGCTGTATTGAACTTTTCCATTCACTAATTTTGAAGCATCATTACTTGTAACACGCTGAATTAAATCTAATGCATTTTCACCTTTAAGGATGAATTCGCCCATGTGGCTCACATCGAAAACACCAACACCCGTTCTTACCACTTGGTGCTCTTGGTTAATTCCTTCGTAAGAAACAGGCATGTTATATCCTGCAAATGGAACCATTTTGGCTCCTAGGACTATATGCTTATCGGTTAATGCTGTAGATTTCATAGTTTGATATCTTAAAAAGTACAAAAATAGACAATTATTAAATGTTGTTCACCAAATTATATACCTAAAATTTAAAAGGAATGTTTAAATCCCTATATTGCAAGTTGAACATCTAATTTTTAATCATAAATTATTTAAATGAAAAGATTTTACACGCTTGCAATTGTCGCCCTGTTAACGAGCCCTGCAGTCTTTGGGCAAGGAATCGATGACGAATGCGCAACTACGGATTATACCAATAGAATGATGCAGTCCGATCCGCAATTCGAGCTTAATCAGCAACAATTAGAAAGAGAAACACAGCAATATATTGCGAATATGAAAGTCGCTGAGCGTGATTCTCATCCAACAAAGGTGATTCCTATGGTTTTTCATATTCTTCATGATTATGGTGTTGAAAATATAAGCAAAGAACAGATTGAGGATCAAATTGGACGCCTGAATGAAGATTTCAGGAAAATGGCCGATGATTATGCAAATATCCCCGATACTTTTCGTGGAGATCATGCAGATACAAAAATTGAATTCCGTCTTGCCCAATTAGATCCAAATGGAAATTGTACCGACGGGATAGTGCGCCAGCAATCGAATAAAACCGAAATGGATTATCCAGCTGAAAATGCTGCTTTAAAAGCAGAAAGCTACTGGCCAAGCAATATGTACGTTAACGTTTGGGTAGTGCGCAGTATTGGCGGGACAATCAATGGATATGCCCAATTCCCAGGTGGAAATAGTGCGACGGACGGTATTGTGTTGCGACATGGTGTTGTAGGTTCAATTGGAACTGGCGTCAGCTCAAACAATGGACGTACTTTAGCTCATGAACTAGGTCACCTATTTAACCTAAGACACGTATGGGGTGATGGTCCTTGCGGACAAGACGATTTTGTACAGGATACTCCTGAGTCTGACGCTCCAAATTATGGCTGCCCAATTGGTCATGAGTCGTGCGGTTCTTTGGATAACTTTTATGCACTTATGGATTATTCTGACGGTTCATGCAGAAAAATGTTTACGAACGGACAGTCAGATAGAATGCACGCTTCACTTGAATCAGGACGAAGTGGAAGAAATAATCTTTGGTCACCGGAAAATAGAATTGCAACAGGTATCAACGACGATTATGTTGCTGTAACCTGTAAGCCACGCGCCGATTTTTACCCGTCAAAAACAGTAGGTTGTGAAGGAAGTGAAATCCGTATTGATAATTATTCTTGGCAAGGTGACGCCGATTCAGTAAGATGGGTTGTTTATAACGACTCAGTAGAATATGTTTCTACGGAAACTGAGCCAACTATCCTTTTTGAAAACGCCGGAGTGTTTAACGTAAAACTTGTGGTTTCAAACTCAGCAGGATCTGATAGCATTGAACGTGAGAATCTAATATTAATTTATCCAGGCGAAGGTGAGAAATCTCCTATTGCTCAGGGCATGGAAGATGAGAATTTTCCGGATAATGGATGGAGTAACCTAAATCCTGATGAAAATCAAATGTTGGAAATTACCTACGACGCTGCCTATACTGGCGCAGCAAGTTTAAAGTGGAGCAACCCCAACGGTTCGGCAGCAGGTGATCAAGGAGTTTTAATGTCTCCGGTTATTGATCTTTCTAAATCAAATACGCCCGTGGTTACATTTAAAGTTGCCTACGCTCGTAGAAATGGAAATAGTGGTGACGCATTAAAAGTATTGATTTCTGATAACTGTGGAAAATCATGGAAGCAGCGTTTAAATAGAATTGGATCGTCGTTGGAAACAACTTCAGCAACGGTTTCAGGGAATTTTTTCCCAGATGAATCTGAATGGAATGAAATTGAAGTTAGCCTTGCATCCGTAAATGGAGTTTCTAACGCTTTGATTCGTTTTGAATTTACCTCAGGCGGCGGAAATAATTTCTTTATTGATGATATCAATATCTTCGATAAAAACCCGCCAACGGGAATAAATGATTTATCAAGCTTTGATTTTAATCTTATGCCAAACCCAACAGAAGGAAATGCGAAGATTAGATTCAATATGCCGGAAATGGGAGCTGTTAGCTTAAAGGTGTTTGATGTGCTTGGAAAAGAAATCTATTCAGCCTTGCCAGAAAGCTTTAATGCTGGTAGAAATGAAATGGAAATCAACAAAGAAAAAATGGGAATGAATGCAAAAGGAATTTATATAATTCAACTTTCTACGCCATTCGGAAATAAAACTAACCGTTTAGTGGTTAAATAAGAACAGTCCCTTAAAACGAATTAGAGACCGACAGCCTTGTCGGTCTTTTTTTATGCCTAAATATTTAGGATATTCCTGATGGCTTTAGTTTTAAGGAGGGATTCTTCGTATTCGCCTTCCGCGGAAGCGTCATGAGTTATCGCACCGCCGGCCATAAAAGACAAATACCCTGTTTCTTGGTTATAGAAAATTGAGCGGATAATCACATTGAAGTCAAAATCTCCAGAAGGACTCACATATCCCACACTTCCTGAAAAAAGACTGCGCCTTGAGCTTTCACTCTCATCAATAATTTCCATTGCCCGTACTTTAGGAGCACCGGTCATGCTCCCCATTGGGAAGGCCGATTTTAGTGCATTAACCCAAGTTTTGTCGGGTGAAATCTGGGCGCTAACCGTACTAATCATTTGATGTACTTGGGAAAACGAATAAATCCCCATTAACTCATCCACTGTAATAGTTCCTGCCTTGGAAACACGACTCAGGTCGTTTCGCACCAAATCTACAATCATTACGTTTTCTGATTGCTCTTTGCGATTTGAGCGTAATAATGTTTTTGCAGCCTCGTCTTTTATAGGGTCTTTTTCTCTAGAAATAGTACCTTTAATTGGCTGAGAAATTAGTTTGTCCCCTAGTTTTCTTAAGAATCTTTCAGGGCTGGCACAGGCCAATTGACTATTGTTGTTTTTATAATATGCCGAAAACGGAGTAGGGCTAAATTCTGAAAGTTTATTGCTTAAGTAGGGCAGGTTTAATCCAGGAGATATGGCGTGAAATTCCTGACAAAAATTTACCTCGTAGATTTCACCCGTTCTAATGTATTCTTTTAGTTGAGCAAGAGTTTCTAAATATTGCTTTCGAGAAATCCGATTGGAAATTTTAATTTCCGGAAGAACAATATTTTTTGGGATTTCAAGCCCTGTTATTTCGTTGAAAATTTTGTCGGCACGGGACTGGTCCCCGGAAATCTGAATTTCAACGTTGTTTCCAAAAATGAAAATTAAATGCTCTGGAACGAAGAAGCTAATTTCTGAAAAACCAGTGGGGTTATCCTTTTTAGAGGATAGATTTTCAGCTTGATTTTTCAAATCATAGCCAAGGTGGCCGAAAATCCAATCCTTTTGCTCCTTGTGGAAATTGAATAAATCATTGAAATAATCTTGAGAGGTAGGTTTGAAAACCGACATATTTCCAGCTGCAATTGCGCAATTAAAACTGCTGTAATTATCTTTATGCCCTTGGGAATCCAACAATAGAAAATAATCCTCCTTTGCTCCCCAAATTTTTGCCTTGGCGATAAAGGTTTTAGTTTCTGAAAGTGTATATGTAAATTGATTCCGCATGTTTGGCTTACGCCGACAAAAGTAAACAAGTTTTAAGAACTCCGACTGATAAAAATAATCAACATGACACAGATAAAACAAGTAATAAGTTTCCTTGAAAAATGGGCGCCGCCTTCGCTTCAAGAAAGTTATGATAATTCTAGATTGATTGTTGGTGATGATTTTAAGGAGGTAACAAACGTTTTGGTGTCGTTAGATTGTACCGAAGAAATCATAGACGAAGCGCTCGCTAAAGGCGCTAACCTGGTGGTTTGCCATCATCCCATCGTTTTTAAGGGATTAAAATCATTTACTGGGAAAACCTATGTTGAGCGCACTGTAATAAAAGCCATTCAAAATAATGTTGCCATTTATGCTATTCATACGAACCTCGATTCGGTTTTGGACGGGGTGTCCGGGAAAATCGCCGAAAAATTGGGCCTTGAAAACGTAAAGATATTAAGAAGCTCCCCTGGAAAGCTTAAAAAAATTGTTGTTTTTTCGCCTGAATCTTGTGCCAATGAAGTGCGTAGCGCAATGTTTGAAGCAGGAGCTGGTGCCATCGGC
Organism: Sphingobacteriales bacterium; assembly: GCA_047635375.1. Classification (GTDB taxonomy): domain Bacteria; phylum Bacteroidota; class Bacteroidia; order Sphingobacteriales; family Sphingobacteriaceae; genus JBLIKP01. Next base: position 59,581 of record JBLIKP010000001.1, read on the forward strand.
GATTATGAGGAGTGTAGCTTTAATTCCAAAGGTGATGGAACGTTTAAGGCTGGTGTTTTAGCGGATCCTTTTGTAGGGAATATCGGCGAAAGTCATATTGAACCTGAAATAAAAATCGAGTCGGTTTGCCCGGATTTTCTGGTCGGAAGAGTTATAGAGGCCGCGGTTAAAAAACACGCTTACGAGGAAGTAGCCTATGACGTTTTTTCCACAGACAATGTGCATTCGAAATACGGCTTGGGAGTTGTGGGAGACCTTAAAACGCCACTGGCAGGCGAAGACTTTCTAAGAATGACAAAAAAATCATTAGCAACGGAGTGTGTCAGGCATACGCAGATTCCGAGCAAGAAGATTGAAAAAGTAGCGGTTTGCGGGGGGGCAGGTGGATTCCTTTTGGACGACGCTAAAGCAGCTGGAGCCGATGTTTTGGTTACAGCCGACTTCAAATATCACGAGTTTTTTGACGCAAGGGATAGCGTCATGATTGCTGATGTTGGACACTTTGAAAGCGAGCAATTTACAATTGATTTATTGCATGATAGAATTAGTGAAAAATTTAGTAACTTTGCGGTTCTAAAAACTGAAGTAAATACCAATCCAATAAACTATTTTTAGTCCACATGGAATTAACCGTAGAACAAAAATTACAGGCCCTTTGGGATCTTCAATCGATTCACACTGAATTAGATTCAATTCGTAGTGTACGTGGTGAGCTGCCTATGGAGGTGCGTGACCTGGAAGACGATATCGCTGGTCTTCAAACACGTATCGAAAAGCAAAAACAAGATATTGAAGATACTGATCGCGACATCGCCGATAAAAAAGTATTCATCAAAGACTGTTTAGCTTTAATCAAAAAGTACGAAGAGCAACAAATGAAGGTTAAAAATAGCCGTGAATTTGATGCAATCAATAAAGAAATGGAGCTTCAAAACCTTGAAGCGAAAGTTGCTGAGAAGAAAATCCGTGAGATGGAAGCAACTATCGTGGGTAAAAAGGAAGCTTTAGAAGTAGCAGTGGTAGACCACGACGAACGTAAAAAAGATCTAGAGCACAAAAAAGGTGAATTAGAAACTATCGTTGCTGAAACTGAAAAAGAAGAGAAAAAACTTCTAGCTGAAGCTGACAAATCTTGCAAAAACATTGAAGAAAGATTATTAAACGCTTACACTAGACTTAGAGAAGGTTCTAAGAATGGTTTAGGAGTTGTAACTATCGCGCGTGATAGTTGTGCAGGTTGTTTCAACAAGATTCCACCACAGCGCCAAGCCGACATCCGTCAGCGTAAAAAGATTATCGTTTGTGAGCATTGCGGACGTATCCTTGTTGATGAGATTTACGCTGGAACGGCTGAGGAGGTTGAAGACTAATCACACTCATAAAATATTCAAACCCTCGAAATTTTTTTTTCGAGGGTTTTTTTTTGCCCTTTTTCAGATTAGATTTTAATTATATTTGCCCTTAATGAAGCGCTATATTCTTTCCTTATTATTTGTTTCTCTTACATCTGTTCTTCAAGCTGGAGCCACATGGTCAGCAGGTTGTCAGCAGGTTTATGATGATATATTTAATCTGAAATTCTCCTCGGCGCAGTCTCAAATCGCGGTGTTAATGGGGAAAGAAACGGAGAACTTAATGGTCCCCTATCTTTCTCATTATCTCGATTTCCTCGAAGTAATTCTAGGAGAAGATCCTGATTTGCTTTTAGAAGTGGAAAGGAAACGTGAGAATCTCCTAGCCCTATTAAGTAAAGACGAAAACCCAAATTCATTATCTCGATTCTTGGAAGGAGAGGTTAATCTGCAATGGGCCATGCTTCAGCTTAATATGGCCAATTACCTTTCAGGGGCATTAAATGCCCGCCGAGCATTTAAGATTTACAATGAACTTTATGCTGTTGATCCTGATTTCCTCCCGCTTAAAAAAAGTAGAGGATTACTTTTAACAGCATTGGGTGGTTTGCCGGATGATCTTCAGTGGGTTGTAAATCTCACAGGTATGAAAGGAGATGTCAATCAAGGTTTTTTAATGGTTGAGGAATTTATCCGTGAAAGCGAAAATACTCCTTACTCCCTTTGGAATAACGAAGCTATCTTTTTCGATGTGTTGTTGAATTTCAATTTTACGGATAAGCAAATTGCCTTCGACAAAGCCATGAAGCATACTGAAAGTCTTCCCGCTTCCCATCTCTGCCGGATTTTTATCCGTGGACTTATTGGGATGAAATCCGGGAATGTCGAAGAAGCCTTAAAGGCAATCCTATATAGACCTAAGGGAAAAGAGTATTTCCCCTTTCCTCATCTTGATTATTTAGCGGGGTTAGGGATGCTTTACGCAGACGACCCTAGGTGTCCTGATTATCTAATGACCTTTTTGAATAACACTTCTGGTCCCAACAGAGTTAAAGATGCATACTTGCATCTAGGTTATTTTTACTACCTGAATGGTAATCTTGAAAAATACCAGAAAGCGATTAATAATTGTCTGCAAAGAGGTGATGATAAAATTGACAGGGATAAGCAGGCTATGCTTGAGGCAACCTTGCCATTGCCTGATAAAAAACTGTTAAAAGCACGGTTTTTATTCGATGGAGGTTATTATGATCGCGCTATTGCCGAAATCCCTGAAAATCTTGGGGTAAAATTTTCTGGGAATCAATTTACAGAATTTAACTACCGCCGTGGCCGAATTTTCCAACGAATGGATAATAAGCCAGAAGCGATTAAAGCCTATGTAATTGCGCAACAACAGCCAAACCCTGACGGACTATATTTTCAAGGAACCGCAGCCTTGGAATTAGGGCGCATATTTGAGAGCCTGGGTAATAAAAAACTTTCAAGCTTTTATTACAGCAAGTGCTTGTCCTTTTTAGGATTTCAATACGAAAGAGGAATAAAAAGCAAGGCCCGTGCAGGCCTTGATAGAATTGAAAAAATAAATTAAAATTTATTCTTCCACATCATGCTTTCAACAGGCTTAGTAGTGCGCGTGTTGTATTTTGCATTCGCCTTCTTGTTGTACATGGTTTTAATATCACCCTTAACAACAAAATAGATTAACTGACCAATGGGCATACCGGCATAAATACGCACGGGCTGTGCACAGCTTATTTCCAATGTCCATGTATTGCAAAATCCTACGTCACCCTTTCCGGCGGTTGCGTGGATATCAATACCCAATCTACCGGTGCTAGATTTCCCTTCTAGGAAAGGAATATGGCGGTGAGTTTCGGTGTATTCTTCAGTAACACCTAGGTAAAGCGTGTTTGGCTGAAGTACAAAACCTTCTTCAGGAATTTCGAAATGCTCAACCTTGTTGTGCTTTTTGGCGTCTAATACTCTATCGTTGTAAACGGCTAAGTATTTACCTAAATGAACGTCGTACGAGTTCGTACCTAAATCGTCTTCGTTATACGGCTCAATAACTATAGAACCATCTTTTATTTCTTGAAGTATTTCTTTATCCGAAAGAATCATAGGGGGCAAAAATTTTGGCTAAATTAGCAATTCATTTTTAAGATAAGTAGCACATGGGAATGATTTTAAACCGACCAATTCAAGGCGGCGCCCAATTAGGGTTGTGGAGTATTCAAGAAAGGGAGCAATATCTGCAATCAAAGCTTATTTTAAACGATGCTGAAATGGATTACATAAACTCCATTTCAAACGCTCCACGTAGGCGTGAATGGCTTGCCAGCCGAGTTTTACTGAAGAAACTTTTAAAAACTACAGAATTTGTCGAGGTTCGTGTCGACCCAGATAGGAGACCTCGGCTGGTTTCTCTTCCCCATAAAATAAGTATTAGCCATACCCATGATTTTGCTGCGGTTGTAGTGCATGAAGAAAAAGAGGTAGGCGTTGATATTGAAAAAATGGAAGGTAGAATTCTTAGAATTAAAGAAAAATTTATGCATCCTGATGAATTAAAATTCATTGATGCTAAAAACGAAGAACAACATTTGTACGCTTGTTGGGGTGCTAAGGAGGCTTTATTTAAAGTATGCCCGCTTCCTGGGGTAGATTTTAAGTCTCAATTAAATCTAATGCCATTTGACATTAAGGAGGAGGGTGTTATTGATTGTAAAATCTCAAAACCTGGTGCAGAGGGCAATTTTCAGGTTCATTACCAAGTTTTTGGGGAATGTATGCTTACCTACGTTGTGCACCCTTAAATAATTACACTTCCCATTTGCTTGCTTAACTCCATCTTTAATGTATTGAGTTTCATGTGCACCGTTTGGAATAGGGTAATGTCGTCCAATTTATTCGCTTCCCGAAGCTTGTCTTCATTGTCCTTCATCATCCCCAAAACTTTCTTCACTTTTAGATGAACCAAGGCACTCACTATGCTTTTCTCGATTTTTGAATCCATTTCTGGTACAAAAATATCGTGTTTCTCCCAGTTTTCACTAAGCACATACCTTGACGATAAAATTGCCGTGGCAAGCATTCCCAATTTGTCATTTCCGCCGTCAGGGCGTAAAAGAATACTAGAATCTATGTTTTTATTTTCGTCAAGCGACTTTTTGCAGTGTGCCACAATATCCCGTAATTCTTCACTTTCAAAAACCACGTCTTCTAATTCTGCCATTATGTAATCTCCCACAGTTCCTTCTTCATCATAGGGCTCGTTACCATAGTTTAAAAGCAGTCTAACCACTTCTTTCTCTTGCTCAAAATGGGACTCAGGTTTGCTTTCTTTAGGTTGAGAAGCCTCGGCCTCATAAAATTCAGGTGGATATTCCTCAGGCATAGGCTCCACATTGCGTGACCGATTTTTTTTGAATTCCTGAAGCTTCATTTTGTTGAGCTCAGAAATTAAAAGTCGTTCTTCAATGTCTAGTAAACCAGAACATTGCTTAATAAATAGAGAGGCCTTTATGCTGTCTGGGATTTGAGCGATGCTACTCACAATGTCGCGAATAACCTCCGTGCGCTTAACTGGATCATCACCAGATTCTGCTAGGAGGAAACGCGTTTTGAAGACAATGAAATCGGTGCTTTCCTCGGTCATGAACTTCTCAAAGCCGGAGGTGCCCTTTTCTCTAATAAATGAGTCAGGGTCGTGGCCTTCGGGCAGAAGGGCTACTTTTACATTAAGACCCTCGTGTAAACAAAGATCAATTCCGCGTAAAGCGGCTTTAATACCTGCGGCATCACCGTCGTAAAGAATAGTAATGTTAGGCGTGAATCTTCTAATTAATCTAATCTGCCCTTCAGTTAACGACGTCCCTGACGAGGCTACAACATTTTCAATTCCGTTTTGGTTAAGACTGATAACATCAGTGTATCCCTCCACTAAAAGGCAACGGTCGTGCTGCTTGATTGCCTTTTTCGCGAAATACATCCCATAAAGCACATTGCTTTTATGGTAAATAAGATTCTCCGGCGAGTTGACGTATTTGGGTGCTTTTTTATCCGTTTTCAGGATTCTACCTGCAAGGGCGATTACCCTTCCCGTAAGGTTATGGATGGGGAAAATTACTCTTCCACGGTATCCATCATAGAATTTGCCTTCCTTGCCTCGCTTCGCTAAGCCTGCAGCCTCAAGAAACTCTTCTTTAAAACCTTGTTCAAGAGCATGGTCACTAAAGGCGGTCCAGCTGTCTGGGCTGTAGCCGAGATTAAATTTCTCAATTGTTGATTCTAGGAACCCACGTTCTTTAAAATAGGATAGGCCAATGTTTTTCCCCTCCGTAGATTTTGTCAACTTCTCCGAAAACCATTTCTGGGCATGGCTTGTAAGAATCATTAAAGACTCTCTGTCGTCACGGTCCTGGATGTCAACTTCGGAATGGGTTTCCTCAACTTCAATATTATAGCGTTGAGCAATTTGTTTTAAGGCTTCAGGAAAGCTTAGCTGCTCATGCTCCATTAAGAAGCGAACAGAATCCCCACCTTGTCCGCAACCAAAGCATTTAAAGATGTTCTTTGCCGGACTTACCGTAAAAGAAGGAGTCTTTTCATTGTGAAAAGGACAAACTCCAAGCAGGTTGGTCCCACGCTTTTTTAATTCCACAAATTCTCCCACAACCTCTTCAATTAGGGCTGCATCGTATATTTTTTGTATAGTGTCTTGAGAAATCAATTTTCTGGAATTAAGAAAAGTAAAGGTCTGAAAAAATTATGAAGTGAGGATAAGTAATTTACGGTTTAGTTTTAAATGCTTAATAATTATGCATTTACTTGAGGTAGGTGTTATTCTGCCTGAATTCAATTATATTTTTTTTATATAAAATGATCTGATAAATAGTTTGTCACATAAAAATGTTTTATATTTAAAAGCTCTGTAATAACGGGTCTAATAGCTTTAAACCTCCAATAAAGGATTGCCTGTTTTTTTAACTTAAAAGATTAAAAATTCAAAAAATGAAAAAAATATTATTATTAGCCCTTGTAGCCATTTCTGGATTAAGTTTTGGTCAGACTGTTGCAATCGAGATCTTCGACTTTAGTGGTGACTCTCATAATGCTGGTGATAATTCCGCCATTACTGCAACTCCAAGTGGTTTTGCCGAGTCTTGTGCGGTTACTTATGAATGGACAATAACTCCTTTAACATATACATTTCCCACTATAGGCGGAGCAACAAACGCTGGTCCTCATCCGGGAACATTTAATGCTGCTGCCAGTTATACAGTAAGCGTAATTGCAACTGGGAATGGTCTAGGTTGTGGTGCTCAAAGCGAAGGCCAAGAGGCTATTTCTTCGGAAACGATTCAAATCTTTGAAGAGGGAACTCCTGTAGTTATTGCTAGCCAATCTGCAATTATTAAAAAGGGTGTAACGCAATTATCTTGGTCTACTTTCTCAGAATTTAACAATGATTTCTTTTTAATTAAACGTTCTTCTGATGGTTTTAATTTCGAAGAAATTGGATCTGTGGTTGGGAAAGGAAATACAAAAATCACGCAGTACTATTCGTTTGAAGATATGAACCCACTTGCTGGAGTTTCTTACTATCAAATTGTTCAATTTGATATGGATGGTTCAAGTATAGCATTGTCTGCATTACCAGTTAAGTATCTTAAAAACAACTTAAATGTGGTTAAACTTTCTCCAAATCCTGTAAATGTAACTTCAGTTATTGATTTCGAAGCTGCATTCGAAGGAGGTGTTGAGCTTAAAGTTTTCGACTTAATGGGAAGATCAGTAATCTCTCAATTAGTTCCTGTTGAAAAAGGATTGAACTCTGTTAATCTAGATATGTCATTCTTAAGCAATGGTTTATACCAAGTAAGCTTAACTGACGGTGTGAATAATGTAATTGAAAAAATTTACAAGAATTAATTAGTAGGTTTAATAAATTAGTAAACGCCCTTGGATTTAAAATCCAAGGGCGTTTTTTTTTAATTATTTTGTTAATAAACAAAATAATTATACATTTAAGGTCGAATTTAATAATAGTTACCAAACACTATCCCACTTTGATGGTTTTTTTAAAAAATCAACTTCATACATGAAAAAATTCTTGCCTCCTTTAGTCTTGGGACTTATTTGCGTGTTTGGCTTTCTTGGCCCCATCGATGCCTCCGCCCAATCCACCAACCCTTCAGAATATTTCAATAATCCAGACAGTACGCTGTCGGCCGGCTTTGATTCGTTAATTTCTAAGACGTTTAAAGAAGTTCCCAGTGAAGATGAAATTTATACTTTAATAGAATCAGCTCAAGTTCTTATTCAGAACTATAAAATTGATTTAGAGGAGTTAACAGAGGATCAATTAGATTTCGTTACCACAAGAATGCAAGCGTTAATAAACCAGGTTGATGGTAATACCTTGTTTATTGACGGTTTTTTAAAAGCAGCTGGTAGGGCGAATTTGAATTATATCTTAACCCCTAGATTAACTGTGTTAAATGATGTTTTACGTATTGAAATGCTAATTTCAAATACTGGAAAACCATTTTTTCTTGGAGATGCATCCTTTAATCTTGTGATTAGAAATTATAATGAATCTGACCAAACGCCAATTCAACTTACAGAAACTTATAGAAATCCTCAGTTTGATGGTGTATACACTTCTCAAAACTCTAACGACTACGATGAAATGTCGGCTGGGTTTAACCAAGCTAAGGGATTTGTTACCTATCAAATTAATTTGGGTAAAGATGAGGTTTACGAGGAGTTACAAGGTCTGCCTGTTAGAACTAACTTGGTAAATAATATAAGATTTATTGGAGAAGAGGTGCCTTCGGGAGTTTCAATAATTGGGGCTGTAGAAATTCCTATTATTCAATCAGCTGGTAAAGTTTATGTTTCTTTTGATAAGAGTTCTTACATGTATCAATCCAAGCCTCTTTATCAAAATATTTATAATGAATTTAAAGCGCTTTCTTCCAATGTAAATTTAGGATCAATTCAAATCACGTCCTCCAATGTTGGTGAGCTTTGTTATGGTGAAAATGTAACCTTTACCTCCAACCGCCACGGTGGAAATCAATGGCAAATCACCAATGCCCTAGGAGAATGGGTAGATGTTGTTGGAGTTAAGGATAGAGCTTATTCAACAGACAGTTTAAAAGATGGACAAAAGGTAAGAGTTAGTACACCATTTGGTGATGACGGCAACGGTGGATTTACAACACACTTTTCAAATGAAATTTCTCATGCCATTATTACATTAAGTGCAGCTATCGACGAAGTTGGTCCAGCATGTGTTAACGGAAATATTGAATATACAGCTTCCTATGGAAATGGGGATAGTTATTTATGGGAAGTTATCGCGCCAGAATCTGCTTTTTCTTTGAATAACGGATTGGCTAACGAAACGTTAGATTTAAATTGGATTGACGCTGGGACTTTTAAAGTTGCCTTTACTCATTTTTCATCAAACAGTGCCTTGAGCTGTGACCCTATTAGTGATACAATAACTCAAGTAATAAATCCAACCGTTACCGCAATAATTAACCCAGCTTTCGATTTGTGTGAAAACGGGTCGCAAACCTATTCGGCAGTTGTGTCGGAAAGTGGTGATGAATATTCCTGGTCGTTTTCAGGTGAGGAAGGTATTGATTTTCAATATGAAAATTCGACTAACCAAAATTCAACAAATCCTGAAATTACCTGGTTAACAAATGGTATTAAAACGATAAACTTAACCGTAAGTAACGTTTTAACCGGAGACCAATGTGGTCCTGCAATCGCGGAGGCTGTATCTCATGTGGTAAATGAAACTACTAATGCTGTTATTAATGAAACTGTATCACTGTGTGAAACAGGTATTGATACGTTAAAGGCATCGGTTGTTAATGTAGACAACTATAATTGGACAATCAGCGGAGTTGGAAACGTTGACTGGGAATTTACATCAGGAACCAATGCCGCTTCGGCTCAACCAATTGTAAAGTGGTTACAAGCGAATGAGTATTCAATCGGCTTAAGCCTAACAAACAGCAATTCAGGAAGTAATTGTAATGATTTTTCAGCAACTGGAGTAACTCAATTGGTAAACTCAGCGGTAACCGTTGAGCTAATTCAAATAGCTGATGTGTGCCAAACGGGTGAGGTAATCTATACGGCAAACACGCAGTTTGCCAATGCTTTTTCTTGGAATATTTCTGGAACTGAAAGTGAAGATTACGAGTATCTTGATGGAACAGATTCTACTTCAGAATCACCGAAATTATTATGGCATTCAGAAGGTATTTATAATATTTTCCTTGCGGTTACAAATGAAGAAAGTGGCTTCGGATGTAATGTTTCGGTTTCAGAAACTTTGCAGCAAACCGTAAACTCTAGTTTAGTGTCCAGCCTTAACCCAATAGACTCAATATGCCAAACCGGAGATATCACTTATTCAGCAACAACTGAAAATGCCGGGAAATACTCCTGGTCAATTAGTGGTATTGTCAATGAAGATTACGTTTTCATTAATGGAACAAACGATAATTCGGTATCTCCCCAAGTTAATTGGATATCAGAAGGAGAATTTGGAATAGGTGCCCTGGTTACTAATGTGAATTCGGGAAGCGGATGTACTTCTTTAATAATAGGAGACTCGAGCCAAAAAGTTTATCCATCGGTCTCTGTTCAAATAGATCCAATTGAGGAATTATGCAATACAGGAAGCCGAAATTATTCGGCCACGGTTCAAAATGGAATTGGTTATATCTGGACGGTTGTTGCGGAGGAGAGTGATTATTCATTCGAAAATGAAACGACCGCAAGTTCAAAAGAAATAGAGTTAACTTGGTTAAGCACTGGTGAATATACACTTTCACTTGAGGTAGCCAATGTTTTTGATTTTGAAGGCTGTACTCCTCGATCGGACACTGTTTATCAAAGAGTAAATAATAAAGCCACAGCTACCTTAAATCCTTCCGTTGAAGTTTGTGAAACTGGCGAAGTAATTTATTCTGCCAATGTGAATTTTGGGGATGCTTACACGTGGTCGTTAATTAGTGGAGGTTCAGATGATTTCGAATTTGTCAATGGAACTAATTCAAATTCCGAATCGCCTAATATTAAATGGCTGAAGGCAGGAATTTACGATGTTAATTTAATAGTAACAAGTCTTAGTCAAGGGGCTGGTTGTGATAATGCTGAGGATACCATTTCCCAAAATGTAAATGAGACAGCGACAGTTGTAATTGATTCTGTGTCGGATGTTTGTGAAGGAGGAGAGTTATTCTTTTCTGCCCAAGTTGAATATGGCGAAAATGGCTTATGGTCGTTTGGCGGATCAAATGCTGGTGAATTTGTAAATTCAACAAACGATTCCTCTGCAACACCAAATAGAAAATACACCCAAAAAGGAAATGCGTGGGCGAACTTAGTTGTCGAGACCATATATGAAGGGGCAGGTTGCATCGATGCTATATCTGATACCGTTTATTTTGATGTTCATGAAGCGCCTTATGCATATATTACCCCGTTAAATTTGCGTTGCTTGGGTGATGCAGTTGCCTATTCTGTCCAGCTAGGCCATACGGAGGGATCTACCTTTGAATGGGGTATTTCAGGGATTGAAAATACGGATTATTCCTTCCTTCCTGGATATAACAATACTGGAGATACTACAATTGTTGTTTGGAATGCCGCCGACACTAGCGAGATCGTTTTAATTGCTACGGGTCCTAATCCTGGCGTTTTCTGCGTTGCTAGCAATCCTGATACATTAACCCAAATAATTAGAACAATTTCAGTTAGTATAAATCCAGTTGATGTTATTGAAATAGGAGATACGATTGAATTAGTTCCAGTTGCAGCAATTAGTGATGGGGATCCAACAAACATAATTTACTCTTGGTCAAGTGATGTTAATAATTCTGAAATTGTTGATTCTACAGCCTCCAATGCTTTTGTTAGGCCAATGATTAATAATACAACGTATACTCTTAAGGTAGACAATGGCGAAGGTTGCTTTGCTTCCGCACAAATTCAAACACCTGTCAACATATTTGTCCAAGCAGATTTAAAGGTTATGCTTGAAGGTGCTTTTTTTGCTGCAGGTGATTCAATGACAAATGAATTAAGAACTGGAGAAACTGATTATTTATCGGAACAGTACGGATATGTTAGCCCTACCGATTTATTAGCCCTTATTGACCGTGAAATTTTCGGAATAGGTGATAATCCTCGAATGGACCAAGGATTTAATGTGCCACAAACTGCGGTGGACATCGTTGAGATCTCTCTCCGTGCAACTAGCAACGGCGCAAAGATTAGCCATAAAATTTCCGCTAATGCGGATAGTCTTATTGAGACTCAACTAGCGTGGTTACTAACCGATGGATCTCTAACTGACTTTAAAACCGGTGCTCAAGACGGCCTAAGGTTTTATAACCAAGAATTAGGTCACCAAAATAGTTACCATGTGGTGGTAAAACATAGAAACCACCTTGCGGTAATGAGTGTTTTGTTGCCTATTAATTTTGAAACTGGAGCTGTTAATTTGTCGGATAGTGTAGCCAATATTTTTGGCAGTGTAACCTCCCTTTCCAAAATAGGCAATGTATATACCATGCCCGCAGGTGACGTTGATAATAACCAAAAAATTAATGTAGATGACAGGAATAATACACGTACTGACTCCCAGCGTGGGGAAGATGGGTACCGCTCCAGCAACGGGTTAAGCACCGATGCCAATCTTTCAGGAAGAGTGAATGCCGATGACCTTAATTTGGTTGAGAAAAATCTACCAAGGCAACTTACCTCAACCGTTCCAAACCCGTAATTTTAACTTAGCAATGTCAATCCCCATGAAAAATATTTTTCTAATAACAATCATTACAATTTCCTCCTTTTTTGCCTTTGGTCAAAATACGGACAAGAATTTCACACTAAAAGCTGATGCTAGTATCGAAGGTGATTTCGTTCAGGTAAAAGTTTTTTTAAAGAATAATCAATCTGATAAAGAGTCACTCGGTAATATGAATGTGCGCATTCGAATCGGTCAAGAAGTTTCAAGCTTAGACATTGTTAATACCTCATTAATTCCAGGAACTGAATTTTCTAGTTTTAACGGGTATGAAAGAGCCATTGCAGGGTATAATAAAAAAAAGAGCATTGTTACTTTAAATATTTATCGTGATGTAGAAAATGGAGAGGGAATTGAGTTAAGCGAGGAGTATATTCTTCTTGGGATTTTGCAGGTTCCCTTTAAAAATTTCGATCCAAATCTAAAGCTTACTTGGGATTTAGGAAATGGTGATTTTTCCAGCTTTTCGGGTAGAAGTATTAGAAAAGAGGAAATAGAAGCTTTGCCAATTGAACTATTTAAAACAGCAACTTCAACTAAGTCGATCATCGCAAATAATCTTCAGGTAAAATTATTTCCAAACCCAATTATTTCTAACGCCACCCTTGAAGTTCAGGGCCTGAAAAATGATAAATCACGGGTTGAAATATTTGCTGTAACTGGACAAAAAATTGCCGAGTATTCGCTGACAAATCTTTTTAGTACAAACTCAGTGTACATTGAAACGTCCAATCTAAATCCAGGTCAATATATAATTAGAATATTGGACGGAAATGAAATGAAGCAAATTAACTGCATAAAATTGTAATCTATTTTAACCATTAAAATCTACCATATATAAATACCTTGATTCTTAAAAACACATACTTGTTTATTAGTCGATACAGTTTAAAAATATCGACCCTCACATTATTTTTTGTGATACTTGGGAATGGAAGAGGGTTTTCACAGGAATTTTATCCCACCTCGGTGGACTATGAGGTGAGTTTAGAAGTGAAAAGAAATAATCAAAATTTAGAGGTTCATCTTTTTATTGAAAATAAGGGCGATCCAGTTTTATTAGCTGGGGCCAATTTTAGAGTTTCTATAGAAAATTATAGCAGGGAAAGTAAAACTCCGGTCTTGTTAAATCAGTTTACCTTGATTGATTCCCTAACTGGTCCATGGGATTCAAAGTCAAACCCAGATTTTGATCCTTTAACAGCTGGGTTTAAAGAGGAAACTGGTGTTTTTTCTATTAATATTAATTCGGCGGAAACGTTATCCCCCATTTATTTATTTGAGAATATATCAGGAAAGCCTATTCCTGCTGAATTTGGTTCTTTTGGATATCCTATTCCAAACACAAAAACGCGAATAGCCGCATTTACGTTGCCTGTAAGCCAAAGTGGTGGAGCAATAAATTTAAACTGGTTTAATTACAACCTTATCGCCGGTCCTGAATACTATGAAATCTCTGATTTTGGAAACTTCATCAATCAATCATTTCCACTTGAGAAGGTTAAAATATCCTTGGATCAGGAACGACCAATCTGCGGAGATGAATCGTTTACCGCGTTGAGTAATATTGCAGTAGACAATCACTGGTATTTCAAAAATAATAGCGGAGATACTTTGCCACTTATTAATAATTCTGGAGATCACACTATTATAGTAAATGGATTAGAGGTTGGAGATTCTTTGATTTTACTTAATAAAAATGGATTTATAAGTCAAAGCGATACGCTGGTTGAGGTTTTCTCATCACCAAAAGGGATTGAAGTTTTTGGAATAAATCTTCCCGAAAGAGTGGTTACTGGACCTGGAGTCCCCGTTGTTCTAAATGCTGATTTTGCCCCGACTAATTTTTCAGGAACTGAATTTTCTTGGTCGCCTCCAGATGGGCTAAACCGCACTGATGGTGAAGCTGTTATTGCAAATCCTAAGCAATCAACTCAGTATACCGTGGTAGCGACAAACGAATTCTGCGAAATTAGTGCTACAGTAAATGTGGTCGTTCAACAATATGTCTCCGTCCGCCCAAAAGTGTTTCTCCAAGGAGCTTACAATACTCAGACCGGAGAAATGAAAATACAGAGAGAGACCCTTCTTAGGACTCAGTTTAATTCTATCACAGGCGCGGCCGACCAAATAATGAATTCTGGTGAAGTCCCCAATAATGCCGTTGAAATTTTATGGATTACACTTTATAAAGACCCAAATGAACCCCCATTATCCATTGTTCCAGCCTGGCTCCTTGCTGATGGAACGGTTTTAGATTTTGAAACAGGCACAAAGGATTTTGTAGAATTATATACTGATGAAATCTTTCAGGGGGATGAATTATATGTAGAGGTGAAAACCCAAAATCATCTTGGGGCTTTTTATTTTCGTAAAGTAAGTTTAACAAAAAGGCCCACACGCTTAGATTATACCTTTCCAAACTATGTGATTGAAAATGCCACCATTTCTAATGGTGGGCGTACTCAATTAATAGCAGGAGATTTAAATGATGACGGAAAAATTGATTCACAAGACGCACAATTACTCAATAGCGATTTGGGAAGTTTAAATATATATTCAAAGTCGGATATAAATTTGGACGGAAAAATAGACACTCAAGACCAAAATTTAATTAATATGAACATTACTAAATCTTATAAAAAACCGATCCCTGATTAATTCTCAATAAAAAAGACGAAATCAAATTAGTCAAATATTATTATTAAATAACATAAAATCAATGAAATAGCATAAAATAAACTATACATTAGATTTTTTATTGAAAACGAAAATGAATCATTTACCCAAATTTATTTAACATGAAAAAAGTAACTTTTTGCGGGATAGTCATTTGTTTAATGACTTTCCTACTCCTTGGGAATTATACTAATTCCCAAGCCCAGGTCGTTCCTGACTCTATCCCGATTTTAGAAGAGGAAACCCCATTTAGCGACCCTATAAATGATGGAATTGAAAGTGCCGACTCTACCCTGGAGGCCCAAGTGGATAGTACTTTGGAAGTTTTAGAAGACTTACCAGATACCACCACTTTATTTGATGCTGTGACTACTGCAGATTCAATGATTTCAGAAATCCAGAATGATACTTCTATAGCGGGGGAATTGACTACTCTTGATAGTATGGTTCAGGATGGAGTTGATAGTGCTGTCGCTAATTTGGACGTATTACCTGATACGACAGATATATTGGAAATAGTAGAAAATCTAGATTCAGCATTGACGGAAGCCTTGTCGGATACTACCGTTCAAGCAATGGTCAATGAAGGAATGGACTCGATATCTGCTGAAATTAATCGTCGAGTAACTGACGCTCAAAATTCTCGTGATTCATTAGAAACTTTGGCTGGAGAAATCCAACAAAGAGTTATGGATTCTGTGGAAATGGTTCAAGGATTCGTTCCAGACACCGCTGAAATAGCGCAACAAATCAGTGATATCCAAGATACGTTAACCTTAATTCGTGAAGACTTAGATTTATTAAACGGCCAAACTAGCGATACTGCTATGGCCAGAATTACTGACCTTAGAAATGACATTGATGAGTTAATTCAAAACCTTCCTACTGTAAATGATATTCTTAAAGAATATCTTGAAGAAACTTTAGATTATTATATTTCTGTAAATGCAACTGAAAACGGGAATGGTACTGCTAGTTTAGAGTATGTTATTGTAAACAATGGACGTTCATTTAATCTTGCAGATTTATTCGTAAGAACGGCCGTCGGTGGTTATTCGGATTTTTCAGAAACTCCGTTTGATTTTGCAAATATTGCTTTTGATCCTTTAGTGCCAACTTTGGGTTTTGATACGCTTACTAACACAAACCCATTTTTTGAAACTTTTCAAATTTTGGGATCAAGTGTTACTGGAGAAATTTCATTAACACTTTACGGAAATAATAAAAGACCTAAAGAAATTTACGAAACTGCTGATGTCACCAATGGTGGACTTGGTAGCGCTGATGTTTCAGGTTATCCTGTAAATTTTGGTGATTCTTTAGTTATAGCCTCTGTGATTGTTCCAATTACAAAATCAGGTGGGTCTGTTGAATTACAGCAAACACCAAATTCAGGTATTTCAATCTCACTTCCACTTTATTACGCTAGAAATTTTAATGAGGATGAAGTTGTTCATAACAACCTTACCCTGCCAGATGTGACAATTGTTTCTTCTGACGCTGACAATAAAATTTGTGTTGATGAAGAAGTAATTTTTGAATCCAACATAAGCGCTGGAAACCAATGGCAATTATCACCAGAAGGTGGTGTCTTCGCAGATGTCCCTGGTGAAACTGGAAAAACTTTTACTACAACAGCTCTTGTGGATGGTGATATTATTCGAGTTTTAAATGCTAATCATAATACCAACGTTAGTGATTCAAATTTCGTTGAGTTTACTTCCAATGAAGTAACAACCAATATCCAACTAATTACTGCGGTAATTGATGATTTATTAGAGTATTGTGCTGATAATGTGGAATATACCGCTGCAGTTGAATTAGGTGATACGTATGCTTGGACAATTGGTTCTGGTGCCCCTGGTACAGACTTCAATATTTTGAGCCCAGCCGACAGTAGTGTGTTTATTGTTGAATGGTTGAATGATGAAACTTACCCAATTAATTTAACGGTTTCATTAGAAGGAAGCACGTGTGTTCCAGTTATTGCATTGGCTCAAAACCAAATCATATATGCGCCAGTTACTGCCACAATAAACCAAATTGATTCTTTATGTGTTGGAGGAACTGAAGCATTATCGGCGACGGTTGCCAATGGTGGAGTTTATTCCTGGACAATTGGTGGAGTTCTAGATCAAGATTATTCTATCCTAGGCGGTGGTGTTGACCAACCAACATTAGAACTTCTGTGGTCAACTGCTGGTGTACAAAGTGTAAACCTAACTGTAAATCATATTCAAACATCTGCACTTTCTTGTGACGCTGCAATAGCTGCGCCAGAAAGCCAAGTTGTTTTAGAGGACGCTACTGTAACAATTGACCCAACTACTGACCTTTGTGTAGATGGCGTAAGTGAATACTCTGCTGCCGTTACTAACGGCTCAAGTTTTACTTGGTTAGTTACAGGAACTGAAGGAGCAGACTATAATTTTGCTGACGGTACTACTATTGCAAGTGATACATTGAGATTAGAATGGTTAGCTGCAGGAACTCAAGCCGTGGACTTAACCATTGGTCATGCAAAAGCATTTGACGGTTGTAATGATGTTGTGGCTTCACAAGGGTCTCAATTAATCAACCCAGACGCTACTGTTGCAATTAACACCATTGACGATTTATGTGAATCAGGGCAAGTAGGTTATATTGCTACTGCTACCAATGAAGCTGCTTATGCATGGTCAGTAGGTGGGGAATTAGGAGCTGACTACACTTTAGTTGGTGACACTTCAACCCAAACCTTAAATGTAACTTGGTTATCAGAAGGAAATTATCCAATTAATTTAACCGTAACAAGTGAATTTACAGGAGCAGGTTGTGATGCCGTTAGTGCAGAACAAGCATCACAAGATGTTTATCCATCTGCTACAGCAGTGATAAATGCTTTAGATGTAATTTGCCAAACTGGGGAAGTAATGTATAGTGCAACTGTTGAAAATGTGGGTGCATATTCTTGGTTAATTGAGGGTGCAGATGGTGTTGATTATACCAATACTACCGGAAGTCTTGATCAATCAGCATTGGCGTTAACCTGGATAAATTCAGGAGACTTTACCGTTGATTTAAATGTTGCCAATGCCGTAACAGGTGCAGGTTGTGATGCAGTTGATGCAGATCAACTTACTCAGAATGTTAACCAAACTTTAACAGCTGTAATAAATGCTACAAGTTTAATTTGTGAGACTGGTGAAGCGACCTACAATGCCGTTGTAAATGGCGATAGTGTTGGAGCTTATGCCTGGACTTTTGATGGAGTTCTAGAAACTGATTATAACTTCCTTAACGGAACTTCAGCAATAAGTAATTCCCCCAACATTCAGTGGTTAACTCCAACTGCGAAAAATGTGAGCTTGGTAGTTGAAAATACTAACTCGAATGATGGTTGTGCTAATGGTATTGGTTCACCAGTAACTCAGGAAATCGCAGAGGCGGTCTCAGGAGATATTGTTGTTTCAGACCCAGAAATTTGTGCAGGTTCACGAGTGACATATTCAGCTTTACAAACCAATGGTGATGATTATACTTGGTCTTTTGATGGAATTTTGGATACTGATTATTCAATCGCTTCAGGTGATGTTTTTTCAGAAACCATTAACATTACATGGTTAACAAAAGGAACGAAAAATGCTAATTTGAATCTTACTCATGACAATGAGGGATCTTCAGGTTGTGTTGCCGTTGATTTATTGCCAAAATCAATTATTTCCGATTCAGTTTTACTTACACTTTCTACCTCAAATCCTAGAGCAATTCTAGGGGAAAGTACTGAGGTTACGGTTACGGCAAGTGATTTAACCAACGGGGGTTTTACCTATGCTTGGTATAGTGATGAATTTTATTTAGAAATTGATAACGACACAGTGGCTGTAGTGAATGTGTCTCCAATTAGAGACGAAACAGTTTACACAGTAGATGTAACTAATGACCTTGGTTGTATTTCAGTTGCTAGACAATCAATAGGAGTTGATTACTGGGTTAAAGTTGACGCAACCGTATTATTAGAAGGTCCATCTGTTGAAGGTGCTATGGAGGGTAATATTTATGATCTTTTAGTAGAGACCTATGGTGTAGATGAAGGGTCTAGCCTTCCAAGCTTAGATGTTTTTGGAAACCAACCAAATTTCCAGCGTATGACATCTGGAACAGTTCCTGCAAATGCAGTGGATGTTGTAGTTGTTTCTATTCGTAATGAGTCTGATATTGAAGTGAAAAGTGATACTTCACAATCTGCTTCAAGCGGAAGACAACTTGCTTGGCTACTTACAGATGGTTCATTGGTGAACTTCTCAAATGGAACGGGTGATGTTCGGTTGTTTAATCAATCATTGCGTCGCGGGGGTAACTTCAACGTAGTTGTCCGTCATAGAAACCACTTAACCATTATGTCAAATGAGTCGCCATTAAGCACGACGTCGTTAAATATTGACATGACGTCGATTTCAAACCTATTTAATACGAAAAGATCTTTAGTGAATTTTAACGGTATTTATGCAATGCCAGCTGGAGATATGGACTTCTCTCAATCTGTAAACATCATTGACCGTAATGCGGTGAAGCGTGATGCAAATAATTTTGAGTCAGGTTACGTAAACGATAGAGGAGAATCTACCGACATCAATTTAGATGGACAAGTAACTTCTGCAGACGTTACAATCATTGATAAAAACAACGCAATTGGTTACTTCTCTGAGGTTCCAGATGCTAACTAATTTTAACGACAAAATCATAAAATTATGAAAACGATATTAAGTCTAGCGCTTACGTTCATGGTTACTTTATCTTTTGCACAAAAGAATGAGTATACTATTTCAACGACAATCGCACGTACCTTAGAAGAGGTAACGGTTACCTTTTGGATGCAAAAGGATGCCGGCTCCAATCTTGAGCTTGGTAATGCTAACTTTAGGGTGAAAGTTGCCAATGAGGATTTTATCCTTCCTATTAACATTGCCTCGGTGAGTAAAAATGAAAATGCATTTTCTCGCTTTGACCGTAATGATGAATATGAAGCCTCAGAGGTAGGGCTAAGCATTGACAAGAAATTAATTTCTTTGAATGTTTACCGTCAACCAACGGAAGTTTCAAAAGGGAAATCCATTTCCGAAACAAAATCGAGAATTGGAGCAATTGTAATTCCTGTAAACGATCCAAATGCAACAATTAATTTGGAGTGGGTTACTGGTAATGGCGATGTAAATACTTTCGACTACAATGTAGTGGCAAAGTCTTCGTTGAAATACGAGCCAATCCCTGCGATTGAGCCTGTTCAAATGCCAAATACATTGGCTGGTTTACAAGTTAGCCGTATGTATCCTAACCCTGTAATAAGCACTACTAACCTAATTTTCAATGCTGATAAAAACCAATCTTTGGTACTTTCAGTGATGGATATGTATGGAAGAACAGTAGTTCAAAAGCAGATCGAAGTAGGACAAGGTTACAACGAAGTGAATTTGGATTTCTCCGACCTTAAGTATGGTTCTTATTCTGCCATATTAAGCAATGGATTAGAACAGGTTAACTTCAAGTTTGTAAAACAATAGCTTAAGTTTTAATTTATATTAAAAGCCTCAACAGGAAAGCCTGTTGAGGCTTTTTCATTTTAAAGCCATTCATTCTACTTTTTTCAATAACACCCCTATCTTTGCACTATGTCAACTAAGCCTCATATTTTAATTGTTTACACCGGTGGTACCATTGGTATGATAAAGGATGAAGTAACTAGAGAGCTTCGCCCGATTAATTTTGAGCATATTCCAACTCATGTAACCGAGTTTAGTCGGATTGACTGCGATATGACTATCCATAGTTTCGACCCGGTGATGGATAGTAGCAATATGAACCCTGAGATTTGGGGATTACTCGGTGGGCTAATTGAAAGCAATTACGAAAGATTTGATGGCTTTGTTATCCTTCACGGAAGTGACACCATGGCCTATACAGCAAGTGCATTGAGCTTTATGCTTGAGAACCTCGCCAAGCCTGTAATTATTACTGGGTCACAATTACCAGTGGGTGAAATCCGCACCGACGCAAAGGAAAACTTAATCACCGCTATCCAAATTGCGGCGCATCATACAAATGGAATTCCAACGGTCCCTGAAGTGGCAATCTATTTTGATTACCAACTGATGCGAGGCAATAGGTCTAAAAAGTTTAACACGGTAAAATTTGAGGCTTTTAGAAGCACTGATTATCATGTCCTCGCCGAGGCAGGAGTTCACCTTAAATTTTACCCTAACTATATTGAGCCCGCGCGTACTGGTAAATTTAGAGTGCAAAAAGAATTAGATTCGGCAGTTGGAGCGTTAAAAGTTTTCCCAGGGATGTCAAAGGAATTCACCCTTCCAATTTTAGAAAACACATCAATCAAGGCATTAATCATTGAAGGTTTTGGTGCTGGAAATGCAACCACAGCGCAATGGTTTGTTGAGGGACTTGAAAATGCTGCTGCTCGTGGGCTTATTATCGTAATTATCACCCAATGTCAGGGGGGAGCTGTGGAATTAGGCCGTTATGAAACCAGTGGAATGTTTAAACGCATTGGCTGTGTGAGTGGTGGCGATATGACTTACGAGGCTGCTTTGACAAAACTTATGTACCTCATGGCAAAACATGATGACCTGGAGTACGTTAAGAAGATGATCGAAATCCCAATTAGTGGGGAAGTCACCGTATAAAATGAAATACTTTTCCTTTCTATTTCTGTTTGTTTTTTCTTTAGGCTGCTTTGCGCAGAATGAAGAGGAGCCGGCACGGATTGTGAAATCAGTGGTGCTTGATAGTTTAGTAATTACTGCCAATCCTTTAATGGCCGAAGATTTTATTAGAGAGATTGAAAAAGACACTTTGTTTTATAGGGCTTTCGCCGATTTGAAATTCTACGAATACCTCGCCGAAAATAAAATTTACACTTACGATAAGAAGGGAAGAAAAGACGCTTTTATCTATAGGAAGGTTGATCATGTCATCCGCGATAGCGTGCATATTTCAAACGTATTGTTAACTAAAGATAGTGGTGATGTGTTTAAAAGAAACGGAGACTTCGAGTTATTCACTGTTCAAATGCTCAGCTACCTTTTTAACATGGGGGGGGAGATAAACCTATCAAATGCCAAGGAATACGACGAGAAATCTGATGGGGTTGAAGGGAAATTAAAGGAGAAGCTTAAGTTGTTAATTGCTCGTCCAGGGACAAGGATTGATGGGATTCCGTTTATTTCTGGCAAGACAGCCATTTTTGAGCCCGATATGAGGCAGTATTATGATTACACCTTCCATCATGCCACTTATAGAGACACGATGAATGTGTACCGCTTCGAATGCATTCTAAAGAAGGATTTGAAGTCGAACAAGGAAGACGATTTAATAATCAACGAGCTAACCACCATTTTTGATAAAAAAACCTTCAATATTGTCGCTCGATATATTGACGTAAGTTACAAGTCTATGCTTGCCGATTGTGATATTCGGATGAATTTTGAACTTGCCTATGTAGGAAGAAAACTTCTAACCGAAGTTGTTGAATACGACGGGTATTGGGATATTCCTTTTAGGAAAAAAGAGAAGGTAAGTTTTAAGGTGGTTCATGATTTCTCAAAAACCAAGTAAGCTATCTTAGCTTTTCGTTTTCTTTGTGCCGAATGGAGTCCCGCTCGGTTTTTTTAGCGATATTTTTCTTTAAAGCCTCAGTCAAGTCAATATCGCATTGGTTTGCCAAACACATAACTACCCAAAGCACATCAGCTAATTCGTCGGAAAGGCTGCCTTTTTCCGCCCCTTTTTTATAGGATTGTTCACCATATTCTCTGGAGATAATTCGAGCCACTTCGCCCACTTCTTCGGTGAGTTGAGCCATGTTGGTGGTTTGATGAAAATAACGAACACCATTGGTTTTAATCCAATTGTCGACAAGTTTTTGGGCTTCTTCAATGGTCATTATTCCTTATTTTTTGAGTCCATTACCATGGTCATTGGCCCGAGGTTGACCAAACTAACCTCCATCATTTCTCCAAAAACACCGGTAGGAATTTCCTTTTCTAAAAATTCAGAAAGTTTTTTAACCAAATATTCATACATGCTTTTCGCGTGGTCAGGTTTTCCTGCACGCATGTAGCTGGGACGGTTTCCTTTTTTTGTGGAAGCATGTAAAGTGAATTGACTCACAACCAAAATTCCGCCGTTTACATCTTTAACGCTCAAATTATTCACCTCGTTTTCATCGGCAAATAGCCTCATATTCACGATTTTATTCGCAAGCCAATCGGCGTCATCTTGCGTGTCTAAATCTTCAACTCCAACAAGAACCATCAAGCCTTGATCAATCACCCCAGTGACTTTATTATTCGCTGAGACACTTGCTTTTATTGCTTTTTGGATAACAACTCGCATTGTTTATTGTGGTAGGCTGTTTTTGAATTCTTGGTAACGTTGGTCAAATTTCCCCGTGCCTTCGCAAGCTAACTCTTCGTGTTTGGCATTGATATCTTCCACCCGTGTTTCTGGGTTAGGGTGAGTGCTTAGGAATTCTGGAGAGTTTGAGGTCCCAAGTTTTTCGAAAAATGCTGCAGCACCATTTGCCATGTATTCTGTAGGACAAAGGTAGATTACTGAGTATTCATCAGCTTCACTTTCGGCGCTACGACCAAATTTCAGAAGTAATAGGTTTTGTGCAATGTCCTTTACAAGACCTTCGTTCTTTCCTAAAACCACGTCGATTAGCGTTTGAACTCCATATGCTTTTGTAAGTTGATCGGTACTGTGACGGCGGTCTGCGTGAGCGATTTCATGCCCCATTACTCCGGCTAATTCATGCTCGTTATCAAGAAATTTAATTAACCCCGTGTACACGTAAATGTATCCACCTGGAGTGGCGAAAGCGTTAAGCACTTCGTCGTCATGAATTAAATGCAGTTTCCAAGCAAACTCATCTTTATACTTCACATTTCCTGAATTAAGGATATTGTTTGTGATTCTATTAAGATGCGCATACGCCTCTGGGTATTGGCTTGAATCCAATACTGGGTAAGTTGTAGGGTCAGAAGCAATTTCTTCACTTACTTGTTTACCTAGCTCTTTATCGTCCTCAATGCTGAAAAACGGATTAAAATCACTGTCTTTATTGCATCCACCCACTACGGCAGACCCAATAAGTAGGGCAAATAGAATTTTTTTCATGTTTTGTAGTAATATGGCCGTTAGTTACGGTTGTCTTCGTTTTGTAAGATACTCATATAGCTGTAGTATCGAGTTGGGGCGATAAGACCTTCATCAAATCCGTCTCTAACAGCGCAGTCGGGTTCCTCGATATGTAGGCAATCTCCAAATTTACAATTCCCTAGTAACTCTTTCATTTCAGGGAAATAATGGGAAATCTCGGCGTCTTTCATGTCCACAATTCCAAGCTCTCTTATCCCAGGAGTATCAATTATCATTCCTCCTTCGGGTAAGTCATGAAGTTCAGCGAAAGTTGTGGTATGCACACCTTTTCCTGAGGCTTCGGACAGATAAGATGTTTTTATGTCCTTTCCGGGGATTAGTCTATTAATTAGCGTGCTTTTTCCTGCACCTGAATGACCGGCTAGCAAGGTTAGTTTTCCCTTAAGGATAGCTTGAAGTTCGCTCAAATCTTCACTGTTCAAAGCAGAGAATTGAACGCTAGGGTAGCCTAAATTGTTATATGTTTCTATGATAGCTTCGACTTCTTCCATCCCTTGTTCGTCAAGCAGGTCAATTTTGTTAATCCCAATAATAGCAGGAATTCCGTAGGCTTCAGCTGTGATTAAAAAGCGGTCTAAAAACCCAAAAGAGGTTCTTGGTAAGGCACAGGTGAATAAAATTACGGCTTGATCTAAATTAGAAGCAAGCACGTGGTACTTACTAGAAAGCTTCGGGCTTTTTCTGACAATGTAATTTTTTCGCTTGTGCACTTTTTCAATTACCACAGCGTCATCGGTTTCTTGGAATTGAAAGTCGACGAAATCACCAACTACGACCGGATTGGTTAGGCGAGAGCCCGTTTGGCGGATTTTCCCCGCTAGTCGGCCGTTATACTCCTCGCCATCACTTCTGCGCAAGCGGTACCAGCTACCTGTAGATTTAATTACTTGTCCTACTTCCATATTGATGAATTCCTCGGCAAATTAAACCAACCTGACGAGGGAACAAAATTAGATGTGCTTTTGGAATTAGACTGAGAAGCTTTCGCCACATGCACATGAGCGTGAGGCGTTAGGATTAATGAAATCGAATCCCTTGCCTTGAAGTCCAGCTGTGAAATCCAATGTGGTCCCAGCTAAATAAAGGAATGAACGCATGTCCATAACGACTTTTACACTTTCGTCTGTAGCTACTTGATCTGTAGGTTTTGATTCTGTGTCCCAGTCCATTTTGTAGCTAAGCCCAGAACAACCTCCACTTTCAACTGATACTCTTAAGAAATGAGTATCTGTGTAAGATTCTTCCACTTTAATGGCTTCAAGCCTTTTCAATGCGGTAGGGGAAATGATGATTGCTGATTTTACTTCTGACATAGTCTTGTATCTATTACAAAATTAACACTTTTTGTGACACATTGTTTAAATTCTAGCCATAATGAGTGAGGTTACTTATCTTTGAAATCAATAAAAACCGTTTTTTGATGAAAATTGAACATTTAGGAATCGCCGTAACAGATTTGGAAACCGCAGTGCCACTTTATGAAAAACTTCTTGGAACACCCTGCTACAAGCAAGAAGGTGTGGAAAGTGAAGGAGTTAAAACGGCTTTTTTTCAAACTAAAAACAGCAAGATTGAACTTTTAGAAAGCATAAAAGAAGACGGACCAATCGGAAAGTTTGTTGCTTCAAAAGGAGAAGGAATTCACCACGTTGCTTTTGAGGTTGACGATATTTACGCAGAAATGGATCGTTTAAAAAAAGAAGGGTTCACAATTCTTAATGCCGAGCCAAAAAAAGGCGCCGACAATAAATTGGTTTGCTTCATTCATCCAAAGGATACCCGAAAAGTGTTAGTTGAGCTTTGCCAAGAAATCCGCTAGCAACCGAATATTTTCTTTGAATTTTCGGTGGTGATATCAGCAACTTTGCTAATGTCGACCTGGTATATGTCTGCCAGTTTCTGCGCGATGAGGGGAATATAAGAGCTTTCGTTTCTTTTTCCTCTATGTGGAGCGGGAGTTAG
>JBLIKP010000002.1:0-85102 GCA_047635375.1 Sphingobacteriales bacterium
TCCTTCGATTGAGTTTGAACTTATTTTGTACCGTTGACTTAAATTACGACCTGTTTTAGTTTCAAATCGTCCACTTATTTTTGAGGAGTAAAGACCGTCAATTTTCAATTTGTGAGCAGATATATAAGGAGTAGTGGAAGAGTTTTCTGTCCTTGAAAACCTACAATTATTTTTAATAATAATTATCTCTTCGTGGGTAAGATTTGAGATTCGTTGAAGCTCATATATGGAAAGTATATCCCCATAATTTTTCCGATGATTTATAATTGCTGAAGCCGATGTGTCAGAAATCCCTAACTTTTCGGTGAGGATTGTTTCGCCAATGATGTTGATATTGTATTTATTAATTGGATATTTTTGATCCTGGTTATAGAGAATCTCTAATAAGCTCTCCTCATCGTTTCCATTATAATAATCAAGATCTATTTGACAAAATACTTTTAATGGTATTAACCAGATAATACAACATATTCCAATTCTTTTAAACCTTTCCATAGTTAAAGAATTAGTGTGGTTGAGGCCGATTGGTTTGTTCCCATTAAATTAATGAAGTATAGAGTCGTTACAATGTTTAGCCTTGCGCCTCCAAAGCAATAGCTTGCTGAAAAATTATAATTATTCAGACCAATATTGATTTTCAGGCCATGATTACTTTTTTCATTTAATGAAACATTTAAAAATGTCCCTTGATTCCCCATTTCATCCGTGCCTTGAATTAATCCCAAACCAAAGGAGTCGTAAAAGGTGTATTTAATTCCGGCGGAATATGGAATTTTATATTTAGTGGATTGATGGGTCGAAATAATTTGTCCGCCAATAACTAACCCGTACTGAAAGCCAAGATTATCATGGTTAAGACCAATTTTAAAGAAGGGTAAAGTGGTTTGCTTACTTTCTATTCCGATTTTATTCCACGCCCCACCTTGAATGCCCAATTTTAAGGATTTTGTTAAATCCTTTCCAATGGAGATTGATCCTTCGGAATAACGCAGCCCAATTAGATTTGACCTTTTTATAGTGGAGCTAAGATAGAGGTGTTTATTGTGAAAGTTTCCGGTAACACCCACTTCAGTTAATTCTGGAATTCCGAAATAATTAACAGCCGTAAATCCAATGCTATTAATGTTTGAGTATCCTGCCGGATTATTTTCGCCCCATGAATTATCAAGTTTAAATGGAGTGGGGCAAAAAAATAAATTTTGGGAAGATGACCATGGGTTTTGTTGAGAATAACTGCTGATTGGACAAAGAAAAAACCATAGCAATGCTAGCCCCATTCTTGATGAGTAAGTTTTCATTTTTCATGTTTTTAGGTAAAATTTAAGTGGAATGAATTTAACGAAAAGTTGTTAAAAAATCAAAAAATAGTAAAAGGGCAATATTAACCCGACTTGCAAAATCTTATTAGAAGTTTATATTTGCATCACACAAACTATTTTAAAATAAAATGAATTCTACACTAAACTACATTATGTACCTGATTCCCGTCTTCGGGATTCTAGCACTTTTGTTTACCCTGGTTAAGTCTGCATGGGTTTCCAAAAAAGATGCTGGCTCAGATAAGATGAAAAAAATTGCCGGTCACATTGCTGATGGAGCCATGGCATTTTTAAAAGCAGAATACAAAGTTTTAATTTTCTTTGTCATTCTTGTAGCCATTTTATTGGGCTTCTCAGCCGATTCTGAAAATTCCTCACCCTTTGTGGCGTTATCCTTTGTTTTAGGTGCTGTTTGTTCAGCTCTAGCCGGATTAATAGGTATGAAGGTTGCTACAAAAGCAAACGTAAGAACAGCCAATGCGGCAATCACAAGTTTATCAAAGGCCCTTGAAGTTGCTTTTGGTGGTGGTGCAGTTATGGGACTTGGAGTTGTTGGGCTAGGAGTTTTAGGATTAGGTTCCTTATTTCTTATGTATAGCTCAATGTTTGGGATAGATTCCCAGGCAGATGTTCAAAGAGTAATTACCATAATCACTGGATTCTCATTCGGTGCATCTTCAATAGCTCTTTTCGCAAGAGTTGGTGGAGGTATTTATACTAAGGCTGCTGATGTAGGCGCCGATCTAGTTGGTAAAGTTGAAGCAGGAATCCCTGAGGATCACCCTTTAAATCCAGCTACGATTGCCGATAATGTAGGTGATAACGTTGGAGATGTTGCCGGAATGGGTGCCGATTTATTTGAATCCTACGTTGGTTCAATTATTGGAACCATGGTTCTTGGTGCGGCATTTATCGGTGGAAGCTTTATTGAATCCTACGGCGCAGCCGAATCGTTCAACGGTTTAGGTCCTGTTTTACTTCCGCTAGTCCTTGCGGCTGTTGGAATTGTAATGTCAATCCTTGGAACCTTAATGGTGCGAGTGAAAGAAGGAGGGAACCCTCAAACGGCTTTAAATATTGGTGAATTTGGTTCAGGAATTTTAATGGTTATCGCATCTTACTTTATTATCCGGTGGATGCTTCCTGAAGAATGGATTTATACCGATTTTCTTTACGGAGGTGTTGAAAGAATAATGACGTCAAATGGGATTTTCCTAGCTACCGTAATAGGATTAGTGGCTGGAACTCTTATTGGATTGGTTACAGAATATTACACAGGAACAAATAAAGGACCTGTAATGAGTATCGTTCGTCAATCTTCTACTGGTGCTGCAACGAATATTATTGCAGGACTAGGAGTAGGGATGATGTCCACTGCGATTCCAGTATTAATAATTGCAGCGTCAATAATGGGAGCCTTCCATTTTGGTGGCCTTTACGGAATTGCAATAGCTGCTGTAGGTATGCTTGCAAACACAGGAATTCAATTAGCAGTTGATGCCTACGGGCCAATTGCTGATAATGCCGGTGGAATTGCTGAAATGGCTGAATTACCTAAGGAAGTTCGTCAACGTACTGATAAGTTAGATGCTGTAGGAAATACTACTGCCGCCATTGGGAAAGGATTTGCAATTGGTTCTGCTGCGTTAACCGCATTAGCGCTTTTTGGAGCCTACATGACTTCCGCAAAGATAACGAGCATAGATATTTCAAAAGCTAACGTAATAGCAGGTCTATTCGTAGGTGCTATGCTGCCATTTGTTTTTTCTGCGCTGTCGATGAATGCAGTGGGACGAGCTGCTATGGCAATGATTAATGAAGTTCGTCGTCAATTTGCTGATATTCCACCATTAAAGGCGGCATTAGAAGTGATGAAACGTAATGAAGGTAAAGAACAAAGTTCTTGGTCTTCCGAGGATCAAAAAACCTTTGAAGCAGCAGATGGCGTGGCGGAATATGCAAAATGTGTTGAAATTTCAACAGACGCTGCAATAAAAGAAATGGTGCTTCCAGGATTACTAGCAGTAATTGTTCCTGTAGTTGTAGGATTTGCAGGTGGACCCGAAATGCTAGGTGGACTTTTAGCAGGGGTAACTGTTTCTGGTGTGCTTATGGCAATTTTCCAATCAAATGCCGGTGGTGCATGGGATAACGCTAAGAAAATGTTTGAAGAGGGCGTTGAAATTGATGGCGAAATGGTTTACAAAGGCTCTGATGCGCATAAAGCAGCAGTAGTTGGTGATACCGTTGGAGATCCTTTTAAGGAT
The DNA here is from genome assembly GCA_047635375.1 of Sphingobacteriales bacterium. Taxonomy (GTDB): domain Bacteria; phylum Bacteroidota; class Bacteroidia; order Sphingobacteriales; family Sphingobacteriaceae; genus JBLIKP01. Next base: position 3,587 of record JBLIKP010000002.1, read on the forward strand.
ACTTCAGGTCCTTCATTAAATATTCTATTAAAATTAATGTCTGTTATCGCTTTAGTAATAGCTCCTTTTATTATTGAAGTAAAGGACGATCCTAAAGGATCTAATTTTCAAAGTGAGGAAGTTAATGCTGCCCAAGTTTTATTAAATGAATATTCTTTATTAGCTGGAGATTATACAATTGACAGTAAGCATACCTTCGTAGATTTTAAATTAAGCCATTTAATTTCTACCGCAGCAGGGAGTTTTTCCAGTGCAGAGGGTATGGTCTCCTTAGGCGTATCTCCTACAATTGATATGAAGATTAATATTTCAAGTATTAAAACGGGGATTGAGGGAAGGGACAATCATTTAACCAGTGAAGACTTTTTCAATGCAGAGGTGTTTCCTTCAGCAATATTTACTTCCAATAATATTGTAAAAACCAAGGAAGGCCTTTTAGCAAAAGGAACTTTGACTATAAAGGAGGTCTCAAAAGAAATGGAAGTGCCTTTCAAATATAAAGGGGCCATGGAAATGAAAAACGGAGTTCAAATAATTGGGCTTGAATCCAAGTTTAAAATTAACAGAGTAGATTTTGGGATTGGGGAAGAGAGTATGAGTCTTGGGGATGAAGTTTCCTTAGAAATACATGTTGAGGCCTATAAAAAGCCAGAAACTCCCGAAAAACTGTAATAATAATTCAATTTCTTAGTGAAAAAGCCGCCTTTTGGGTGGCTTTTTTTGTTTAATCACGATTTGAAATGTTAATAACACTACTTTTTGTTTCGGGGTTGTGCAAAACTATTGTAATTTGAATGCGACCTTGTTTTCAGAATTAAAAATTAATTTACTGATTAAAACAAAAATATAGATTACTAATAATATTAATTTTAAGTAATTCAAACGAAAATTGGGTGTTTGTAAGATATTTTCGAACAAGGTGCTCTTGCTTATACGCCCATTGCGGATAAATTTGAAGGTTTTAATCAAAAAAAGTTGTAACAATTTTTTTACTTTCCAATATATAAGGTTAAATTAGACCTAACAGAAATCAAATTTATTTAATCATGGCAAGAAAACTACAGTGCACATTGCTGGCATTGTTTCTGGCTTTTGGAGCATATGCTCAGAAGCAATTAAAGGGAACAGTCAAGTCAGCTGAGTCAGGAGAAAATCTCCCAGGCGTAAACGTAGTGGTGAAAGGAACCACCACAGGGACAGTAACCGATTATGACGGAAACTTCTCATTAACCGTTCCAGACAATGCGAATACCTTGGTATTCTCATACCTCGGATTCAAAACAGTTCAACAACCAATCGACCGGATCGTGTATACCATTAACTTGGAAAACGATGCATTAGGTTTGGATGAGGTTGTTGTAACTTCATTAGGGGTATCCAAACAGAAAAAAGCTCTTGGATATGCTGTTGAAGAAGTTTCTGCAGAAGAATTAACCCGTAACAATAACGCTAACATTGTTAATTCAATTAGTGGTAAAGTTGCAGGAGTTTTGGTTACACCAACTGGTGGAGCTGCAGGAGCAGGGTCGTCGATTCGAATTAGAGGAAATGCATCTCTAACTGGAAACAACGAACCTTTATTTGTTATTGATGGATTACCCATTGATAATTCCACTTCTTACACGGAAAGTTCCGCTGCAGGGGTTGATGTCTCGAACAGAGCTATTGACATAAACTCAGAAGACGTGGCGTCAATGACTGTTCTTAAAGGAGCTGCTGCAACTGCCCTTTACGGGATTAGAGCGGCAAACGGAGCGATTATTATTACTACTAAAAAAGGAAAAGGTGGTAGTTTAAAGGCTCCGCAGGTAAGCATTAGTTCTTCCATTACTATTGATAGGTTGAATAAAATGCATGATTTACAGAATACATATGGTCAAGGTGCTGGAGGTCAAACCGATGCTGGTTTGAGATCTTGGGGTGCTAAATTAGATACAATGTATTGGGATGGAGCCACCGATTATTCACAAGATAAAAACGGAAGATTAATAGGTCAAACTGCTGCTGCAGGAAATCCAGATGCTAGAAAATTTTCTCCATATGACAATGTGGGAGATTTTTATAAGGATGGTGTCACAACAAATAATACAGTATCCTTTCAGGCTGGAAGTGACGATGCAAGTTATTACGTATCATTAGGTAACTTTAATCAATCAGGAATTACACCAGATAATACCTTTGAGCGTACATCCATAAGAGCGAATGGAAGTTTTAAAATATCAGAAAAATTAACTTCAAGTGTTTCTACAAATTTCACTAAATCTGGAGGTACAAGATTACAACGTGGATCAAATACTTCTGGTATCATGTTGGGATTGCTTCGAACTCCTCCATCATTTGATAATTCTAATGGATTTGGTGCTGACGCCGTAGATAATCCATCTGCATATGAATTTGAAAATGGAGATCCTAGAAGATATAGTTTTGCTTTTGATAATCCTTGGTGGACGGTAAAGAAAAACCCATTCCAGGATGATGTAAATCGTTTTATTGGACAAACCCAATTCGATTACCAATTAGCACCTTGGTTAAAGGCTCAATGGAGAGTCGGAACTGATTTCTTTTCCGATCAAAGAAAGCAGGTATTCGCAATTGGTTCAAGAACTGCAGCTGCAGGAAGGTTACTTCACGATGAATATTTCAATCAAGATGTTAACAGTGACGTCCTTTTAATTGCGAATAAGCAAATTAACTCTGACTTGGACGTAAACCTAACATTAGGCCAAAATTCATATAGTTCGTTGAGCAGAAATTTATTTGTTCAGGGTGATGGATATGTTGTTACAGGCTTTAATCACATATCGAATACAAGTTCTCAAAATGTTACACAGTCTTTGCGTAGAAAGAAAACCAATGCTGTTTATGGTGAGGCTAGTATGGCTTACAAGAGAATGCTTTATGTTTCTCTGACGGGAAGAAATGAATGGAGTTCAACCCTTCCTGCTCAAAATAACTCATTCTTTTCGCCATCTGCTAGTGTAGGTTTTGTATTTACGGAAGCATTAGGGATTACTGATAATGATGTTTTACCTTACGGTAAACTTAGGCTTTCATATGGAGTTGTTGGAAATGATGCTCCGCTGTATGCGACCAATAGCTATTATGAATCTACTAATTTTTCCGATGGATGGGTAGATGGTATTACATATCCTTTTAATGGAACCGCAGGATTTGGTACTGATGGAATTGTAGGAAACTCAGCAATTGTTCCTGAAAAAACAACCTCTTACGAAGTAGGAACGGATTTAAGATTTTTCAACAATGCCTTATCTTTAGATTTGACTTACTACAATAATGTTGGTGAAGATCAAACGTTGGCTGTGCCCGTTTCTGCAGCTTCAGGTTATACAGCAGCAATATTAAACGCCGGGAAAATTAAGAATGAAGGTATTGAGGCCTTAATTGGGTTTAGTCCAATTAAGTCGAAAAACTTCAGCTGGGATGTTGATATAAATTTTGCTAAAAACAATTCTGAGGTTCTTGAACTTGCAGATGGAGTTGAGGCGATATTATTAGCTGGATTTGGAAGTGCAAGTACACAAGCTGTCGTTGGAGAGGCTTATGGTGCTATTTTTGGTACTGGATGGTTGAGAGATGATAATGACAATATTGTAATTGGAGAAAATGGATATCCAATGGTGAGTCCAACTGAATCAGTTTTGGGTGATCCAAATCCAGATTGGAATATGGGTATTTTAAATAGTTTTTCTTATAAAGATTTTTCTCTTTCGGGCTTAGTTGATATAAGAAAAGGTGGAGATATCTGGAATGGAACACGTGGAGCATTAATTAATTATGGTACTCACGGTGAAACTTCAAATAGAGGAACAATGTTTACTTTTGAAGGGGTTGATACAGCTGGAAATGCAAATACAAAATCAGTGATTCTAGATGAAGCTTGGTATAAAGGTAATGGTGGAGGCTTTGGTGCCCAAGCTGAAACTTTTGTTGAAGACGCATCTTGGATTCGTTTAAGAGAAATTGCCTTAAGCTATAAATTACCTTCTAGCTTATTTAACGACAGTTTCGTAAAAGGAATAAACGTTACCATAATTGGTACCAACTTATTCCTACTTACTAATTATTCTGGAGTTGACCCTGAAACCAATACTTTCGGAAATAATAACGGACCAGGATTGGAATATTTCAATACTCCAGGGTCGAAAAGCTTAGGATTTAACTTTAAGGTTTCACTTTAATTAATAAAATTATGAAATTTAAATATATAAATATAAAACATTTCCTTCTCGTTGGCGCGGTTTCGCTGCTGTCTGCCTGTGATTATGGAGATCTAAATACGGACCCTAATAAGCCTTCAGCGGTTACCCTTGGGTCATTGCTAGCGGGAGCTGAGGGAGAGTATAGTTTTGTTCTTGGAAGTGACGTTTCAAGGTTTAACTCTATGTTTACCCAGCATATGTCTGGATCAGGTAGACAGCATTCCAATATTGGAAATTATAGGTTTTTTGAGGCAGACGCCGATCGTTTTTGGAACGGCGGGATGTACAGTAAATCCCTAAAGGACTTAAATACCATTATTACACAAGGTCAAGAAGAAAGTTCACCTCACTTTGTTGGGATAGCTCAAATTTTAATGGCAAATGGTTTAGGATTATTAGCGGATATGTATAATGACATTCCTTATTCTGAGGCTTTTAAAGGAGTTGAAAACCTTAGTCCTAATTATGATTCCCAAGAAGCAATTTATTCGAGTATTCAAAAATTGTTAGATGATGCAATTGTAAATCTAGCCAAAACTGATGGCGAAAACACCTTTTTACCAGGAAGCTCAGATTTTATTCATGGTGGTGATTCCGAGTTATGGACTAAGACAGCTTATTCTTTAAAAGCTAGGTATTTTAATCATAAAAGCAAGAAAGATCCAGCAGGCTCAGCAACGGAGGCATTAGCCGCTTTATCAAAAGGAGCCATTTCTTCCATTTCTGAAAACTGTGTTTTTACTTTTGGAAGTGCATATTCCAACGCAAATCCATGGTATTTGTGGAATGAAGAAAGAGGTGATACTAGAATGGGTAAACCATTTATTGACTTAATGAATAATTTAAGCGATCCTAGGTTATCTTTCTATTCAGATACCAATGATAGAGGTAATTATGTTGGTTTGCCTGCGGGAATTGATGATGTATCTGATACTTCTAAGGGCCCTGCTTCAAATATGGGAGCTTACTACGGAAGTAGTACTTCACCAATTGTAATTATGTCTTATGCGGAAACTAAGTTTATTGAGGCTGAGGCTAATTTAAGAGCAGGAAATCCATTAGACGCTGCTACCGCATTTAACGCGGCAGTTATTGCTTCCTTAAATGAAGTTGCTGGGACAGCAGATGCTGCTTATGTAACTGCAAATGCTTCTGAAACAGCGGCAACGATTACTCTTGAGAAAATCATGACTCAAAAGTATATTGCATTATACACGCAGCCTGAGACATTTACGGACGTAAGAAGAACAAATATTCCAGCTTTAAGCGAACCTCTTGGTAATGAATATCCAGGGAAAGGGTTAATTCAACGTTGGCCTTATCCAAATTCTGAGAGAATTTTGAACCCAAATGCAACAACGGTTTCAGATCCTTTATTCACCAAAGTTTGGTGGAATAAATAAGAATAGAAATTAATCGTTTCAAAAGAAAAGCCATTGAGAATATTCTCAATGGCTTTTTTCATTTAGTAGGCTTTTTTATTCTTTATCCTTGGGTTTTAAAAAATTCGTTTGGTTTGTAAAATTCCTTAGGGGTAATGGTTAACATTGGGATTTCTGATTTATTGAGCATTTGATGAGCGTACGTCCCAAGTATAATGTTAGTCATACTTTCTTCCTGCTCGGTCATTATGGTTATTAAATCTGCGTTTATTCTTGAGGCGAACTCCAGAGTTTGATCAGTGATATTACCGTTAGGTAGTTTTTCAATCTTATAATTTACTCCCGCATCATCGAATAACTCTTTGATTTGGTGGGAATATGCAGAAACGGTTTTTCTTTCTAATTCGCTATTTGCAACTTCAACCATATAAACCATAGATTTAAAAAGTAATGCTAAGTCGGCTACAATTCTCGCTTTTTGACGCGTGTCAATTGATGCATCCACAGGCATTACAATTTTGTTTATGTCATGTGGAATAAAGCCTTTTTTAAACGTTATTACTGGTTGAGATGTAGATGAAAGGATTTTGTAGGCATTGCTACCCATAAATAATCTTTCAAACCCGCTTTCTCCATGGGTAGACATCACGATAAGAGATTTAGTGTACTCTTCGGCGTATTTAACAACTTCTTTGAAAATTGACCCCTTTCTGACTCTAAATTGTAAATTTTGATCAAAAGCCAGTTTTGACTGATATGTTAATGTTAGTTTTTCTAGCTTTTCAAGAGCCAATTCCTCATTTCTTTCAAGTAATTGGTACTCTACACCGAAACTTTCTGGGAAGTAAGCAAATGAATCAGGTTGAACATAAATTAGGTCCAGACCACATTTCCATTTATTTGCAAAAATAATTGCATATTCAATAGCCTTTTGTGAATCTTTGGAGAAATCAACTGGTACGATTATTCTTTCCATGAGATAGTGATTAGTTAATTAATTTACGAAAAACCACTTGTATTATCAAATCGATATGTAGAAGTGGTTATTAATTTATACGCAACAGTAAATAGTTTGATAGAATTTTTAGAATATTTTATTTACATCGTTTTTTTAAGCCAAACTCTTTTTTTAATAGTAATTGGATTTGGGCTTAAAAAAGTAATGAAACCGGTAACTTCAAATAAGTTTTTTGATGGGGTTTCGGTAATTATAGCAGCCAAAGATGAGTTGGAGAATCTAACGAAATATTTAAAAAGCTGGGTTGGTCAAGATTACCCACATTTTGAAATCATCATTGTTAACGATAGATCCATAGATGGAACGGGAAAATATTTGGATAGTTTAATTTATCCAAATTTAAAAGTGTTTCATGTAGATAACAGTGAAAGTTCAGGTAAAAAAGGCGCCTTAATAAGAGGGATTAAGGAAGCAAAATTTGAAAAATTGTTTTTTACGGATGCAGACTGTTTCCCAAGCAGTTCTTCCACGTTGTCGAAAATGGTTTCTGGCTTTAAAAATGAGAGGAATATTGTCCTTGGCGGTGTTCCTGTTGTTTCAGGAAGAGGATTTATTCAAAACTTAATTGGTTTTGATAATATTTACACTAATTCTCAATATCTTGGTTTAGCAAGTATTGGTATTCCATATATGGGTGTAGGTCGAAATCTACTTTATACTAAAAGTGTTTTTGAATCAGTTAATGGATTTGAAAATAATAAAGATTTGAAGTTTGGTGACGACGACTTATTTGTTAATCAAGCGGCAATAAAAAATAACACAGCAATTGTGCTTGATCCAGAAGCCTTGGTTTATAGCAATGGACCCTTTAGTTTTAGAAGTTGGATTGGACAAAAAACTAGACATGTAAAAGCATCACCTAGGTACAGGTTAAGGGATAAAATTCTTTTAGGTGTTTGGAATGGTGGACAATTGTTAATACCTGTGTTTTTCTTTTCACTTTTTATTTTCCCTGAATTTTCTTTTATCCTATTTTTACTTTGGGGATTAAGGCTTGTAATTCAATACTTTACATTAAAAAAATTATTTATATTATATAACCAAGCCAATTTGGTTCGGTTTTTGCCAATTCTAGATATTGGATATTCGTTTTTTCTTATTTACTTAGGAATTAAAGCCATAAAACAAAAAAACATTAAATGGAAATAAACCCCAATTTATCTGAAAAAGGAAAAATAGATTTTGCACTTGTTTCTCGTGCTTTGAACGAGCGCGATCAGGGTGCATACTCTGAATTAATGGGTAAGTATAAGGATTCGGTTTATTACATGCTATTGAAAATGGTGAACAATCGTGACGATGCAATGGATTTAACGGTTGAAACGTTTGGAAAGGCGTTCGAAAATTTAGAAAAATATAAGCCTGATTTTGCCTTCAGTACTTGGTTGTTCAGAATTGGTACAAATAATTGTATTGATTTTATCCGCAAGAAAAAATTAAAAACCTATTCAATTGATGATCCATTTGAGAAGGATGGGGATGAGTTTGCAATAGATTTACCTTCGGAAAATTTAAATCCTGAGGCTCATATGATCAAGGCTCAGAAGAAACAGCTTGTTGTGAAATTGGTAGATAAACTTCCAAATAGATATAAAAAATTGATTACCCTAAGGTACTTTGAGGAGTTAAGCTATGACGAAATAAGTCAAGAATTAGATATACCTTTGGGGACAGTAAAGGCGCAACTTTTTAGATCAAAACAGTTGCTAAATAATATCCTTAGAAAGTCCAAAGAAAAAATATAATTGTGGAAATTATAGCAAAATACTTCCCCGACCTTAGCCCCTTACAAAAAGAACGCTTCGGTCGGCTTTTTGATTTATATGCCGACTGGAACGGTAAAATAAATGTGATTTCCCGTAAGGATATCGAACACCTTTATTTGCATCATGTACTTCATTCACTCGCTATTGTAAAGTATATGGAATTGCCTGATGGAGTTAATGTGCTTGATGTAGGGACTGGAGGAGGTTTTCCTGGAATCCCGTTAGCAATCATGTTCCCTAAAGTTAACTTCACACTAGTTGACTCCATCGGAAAAAAGATTAAAGTGGTAAATGAAGTTGCAAAAGAACTTGGATTGACCAATGTAATCGGAAAACATAACCGAGCCGAAGAACTGGGACAAAAATTTGAGTTTGTAGTTAGTCGTGCAGTAACCAAATTGCCCGTTATTTTTAGTTGGATTAAGAAATCCATTAGAAATGGAAAAACAAATGGCTTAACCCATGGGGTGTTATATCTTAAGGGTGGTGATATTGAGGCAGAGCTAATGGAATTAAATTGGCCAGTTACCACACATCCTATTTCTAAATATTTTTCCGAATCATTTTTTGAGGAAAAATATGTTGTTCATATTAAAATGCCTTAAATCAAAATCAATTCCTGAATCAGTTATTGGTGCAGAAAAAATATTCTAAATTCGCCATCAATGAAGCTCCAAGAAGAATATAAACAAGATGTAGCCTTAATAAAAAACTGCCTGGAAGATGGTGGTGAAGGATTGGCGCAAATTTTGGATGAATTTCATGCTAGTGAAATTGCGGTTATTCTTGAAGAGTTTAAGGAGCAAGATCGAGTTTTTATAGTTAATCGATTGCCAGCAGCCGTTGCCTCTGAGGTGATTTCGGAAATGGATGAGGAACTGCATCCTGAAAAGATGCTTGAAACCCTTAATCCAGGGCTGGTAGATGAAATCATTGCCGAGCTTGATTCAGATGATGCGGCAGATTTAATTTCTCAATTAAGTGATGAAAAACGTGACGACATCCTCGATAAAATGGAGGATGAAGACGCCGAAAACTTAAAGCGACTTTTAGCTTATAAGGATGATTCTGCTGGGGGATTAATGGATACTTCCTTTGTCCAGGTGCCATTGAGTTTTACTAAGCGCCAAGCAATAAAAGAGATAATAACCAGATCTGAGGAAGTAGATAATGTTTACACCATTTTCGCAGTTGATGAGGATGGAAGGCTTTCAGGAACTTTTTCTCTTCAAGCCTTGCTTAAAGCTAAAGCAAATTCAATTATAGAGGAACTTATCGACGAAGATCTAATTTATGTTGATGTAGATACTGACCAAGAAGAGGTTGCTAGATTAATTTCTCAGTATAATTTACCCGGAATTCCAGTTGTTGATAATGCTATGGTTCCGCTAGGGAGAATTACATTTGATGATGTAATGGATGTCCTTGAAGAAGAAAGTACCGAGGATATATTGAGGCTGAGTGGAGTGTCTGACATGGAGGAATTAAGAGGGTCCTGGCTTGCTGCAGTGAAAAGTAGATTGCCCTGGCTTTTGGTGAATTTATTCACTGCATTTTTAGCGAGTGGAGTCGTTTTATATTATAAAGAAAGTATTTCTAAAATGGTTGTTCTGGCTGTTTTCATGCCAATAATTGCAGGATTAGGGGGGAATGCAGCAACGCAAGCACTTGCCGTGACAATCAGGCGTATTTCACTTTCAACTTTAAGCAGAAATCAGATATATAGGGTCATTTTAAAGGAAGTCCTTGTAGGTTTGTTCAATGGTTTGATAATTGGTATTTTAATTACAATAATTGCCCTTTTAACTAATGAAGACCCTAATCTTGGTCTCGTTGTTTTTCTTGCCATGACTGGAAATTTATTTATTGCTGGTCTTACAGGTTCGTCTATTCCAATTATTTTGGAGAAACTAGGTGTTGATCCTGCAGTGGCTAGTTCAATAATAATAACGGCTTTTACAGATATTATTGGATTCCTGCTATTGTTAGGCCTCGCCTCAAGCCTATTGTTATAAAATTGGCGGAAATAAATCATTATAAATTTTAAGGACCTTGTGTATTTTAACCCTTGCTTTAAACGTAAACCCCCACTTTCCTCTAATTTTAATAGGTAACAGGGATGAATTTTTAAACAGGCCTGCTGATCCGTTAAGTAATTGGAATAATGTAGGGATTATTGCGGGTAAAGATAAAAGTGCAGGTGGAACTTGGTTAGGAGTTTCATCGGAAAATTCTAGGTGGGCAATAATTACTAACTACAGAGATCCTTTGAATATTAATCTTGAAGCCCCCACAAGAGGTGATTTGATCCCAAATTACCTTAAAAGCAACCTTTCTGCTGAAGAGCACATTGCTGAGCTAAAAGCTACTTTAAAATCGTTTAATGGTTTTAATTTAATCTTAGGTGAAGGTTTGAATGCATGGTTTGTTTCAAATCATGAAGAGAGAATAGAGAAATTGGATCCAGGCTTTTATGGATTATCAAATGATACCCTAAATACCCAATGGCCAAAAGTAACTTTCTTAACATCCCATTTTAAGGAAGAAGTTAAGAATGCCTCCAAAATTAATAAAGAACACCTTTTTGAACTTTTACAAAACAATTCGGCTGCTGCCGACAAAGATTTGCCAAATACTGGTGTAGGTATTGATTGGGAAAGAAAGCTTTCCAGTGTTTTTATTAAAACAGAAAATTATGGAACAAGGTGTAGTTCTGTCCTTGTTTTAGATGATAAAAATAAATTGGAATTTACTGAAAGGACTTATCCAATTTCAAAACAAGAATCATTTTATACAACAATCAACATCCCTCATTTTATAAAATAGGATAGGGGGGTAATTCTTGAATTACTTTATAATTGTTTTTTTCAAAATCTATCATAGCACCAAAGTGTTTTAATCCGTTGGTAATCATTAAATAAGGGGCTTTTAAGGTTTGGTTGTACCGGGCTGCTTGGTCAAAAGTTTCTTGCGAAAGTTTTATTGATGGGGCTTTACATTCAACAAGAATTAAGGGATTTCCTTCCTTGCTATATACTAGTATGTCGGAGCGTTTTTGAAGTGTATTAACTTTTAGTCCCGATTCCAAGGCAATTAATCCCCTTGGGCAAAGCTTCTCATTGATTAGGTATTTAATCATATGCTGCCTAACCCATTCTTCAGGAGTGCAAACTAGATGTTTTTTCCTTATTTCGTCGAAGACATGAGTTTTTCCATCGACTTCTTTGGTTTGGATGGAGTAGGGCGGGAAATTTAGTTTTTGCACAATCAAATTTAGGAGGAATGTTTTAAACACATGCTGTGTTGATTATTTTTTTTTCAAAAGGGTTGGTAATTGCTTAACATTGTATTCCCAAATAAATTATGGCTGCCACTTCAATTCTAAAGGATATTTCATCAAAAAAATTCAAACCTGTGTACTTGCTACATGGGGAGGAAAGTTATTTTATTGATCAAATATCTAAGAAAATTGAAAAAGAGGTTTTAACCGAAGCCGAACGTGGATTTAATCAAACTATTGTTTATGGTAAGGATACCGATGGAAGTTCTATAGTTTCTATCGCCAAACGATATCCAATGATGTCGGAATACCAGGTTGTCATCGTAAAGGAGGCTCAAAATATTAAGGACTTGGATAAAATGGAGGCCTATTTTGCGAATCCTCAACCTCAGACAATTCTGGTAATTTGCCATAAAGGAAAAAAGGTCGACGGAAGAAAGAAATTCATTAAGGTAATTGCCAAAACAGGAATAGTTTTCGAGTCTAAGAAGTTGTATGATAATCAGCTTCCCGAATGGATAAGAAATAAGGTTGCTGAGTTTGGATTTAGGATTCAGGATAAGGCAGCCTTATTAATGGCAGATCATTTGGGAAATGATTTGAGCAAGGTAGTTCATGAAATTGAAAAGCTCTCCTCGAATTTACCCAAAGGAACGGCAATAGATTCCGCGCATATTGAGGAATATATTGGAATTTCAAAAGACTTTAATGTATTTGAATTTTGTGATGCCTTGGGTGCTAAAAACGCCAAAAAGGCCTTTGCGATTGGAGATTACTTTTCCAAAAATTCCAAAGCACATCCTTTGGTTATGATTATTGGTGGGATGTTAAATTATTTCACCAAGATGCTTACTATTCATTTTCTTCCAAATAAGGATAAAATGGCAGTAGCCTCGGCATTGAAACTTCCACCATTTCTGGCAGACCAGCAAATAAGGGCAGCAAGAAATTTTCAACCAATAAAGGTTATTAGAATTATTCATGATTTGAGAGACGCCGATGCAAAATCCAAAGGTATTGGGTCAATCTCAATGAGTGATGAGGATATTTATAAAGAATTGATTTTTAAAATTTTAGCAAATTAGCATTATGAATTACTGGATGGTAAAGTCTGAGCCCTTTAAATACTCGTGGGATCAATTTGTGAAAGACGGAAAAACATTTTGGGATGGAGTAAGAAATTACCAAGCAAGAAACAACATGAAGCTTATGAAAAAGGGCGATCATGTAATGTTTTACCACAGTAATGAAGGATTGGAAGTAGTTGGCGTTGCTGAGGTTATAAATGAATTTTATCAAGATCCTACAACCGATGATGATAGATGGGTAGCTGTGGATATTAAACCAATTGCGCCGATTAAAAATCCAGTAACGTTAAAGTCAATAAAAGCTGAGCCAACGTTGCAGGAAGTATATTTAGTCCGTAATGGAAGATTGTCGGTAATGCCCTTAGAAAAGTCGGAATATGAAAAGATAATGGAAATGGGGAGCTAATTCCCATTTTTTATGAATCAAATAAGGATTTAAGCTCGCTGGCGTCCTTAGGATTTAATTTTCCTGCCAAAATCAACCTAAGCTGTCTTCTGCGCAGAGCACCAGCAAATAAGGCCTTCTCCTCTTCAGTTTCAGGTTCTATGCTGGGTACATTAATTGGTCTTCCCGTTTGATCAACAGCCACAAAGGTGTAAAAGGCTTCGTTGCACTTTACCCGAGACCCACTTGGGATGTTTTCGGCGTGAACTTTCATGTGGACCTCCATTGAGCTATTAAAAGTTCTGGTAACTTTTGCCTCGATGTGAAGAACATCACCCAATTTTACAGGCTTTTCAAAAGAAACGTTGTTTACGGCTGCAGTAACAACAATGCGATTGCTATGTTTTTGAGCGGCTATTGCTGAGCAAATATCCATCCAATGTAAAAGACGGCCACCCATAAGGTTATTTAAAGTATTGGTGTCGTTTGGCAGCACCAATTCATTCATTACTGTTAGCGTGTCTATGGGTTTCTTGATGATCATAATTTCTATTTGCTGCAAATATAGTATTTCATTATTTGCTCTTTAACATTCCAGATGATATTTGGTTTTATTCAAACCAAATTGAAACATCTTTTAGATTTTTTCTGTGAATGTCAGGCACCATAGTTTTATCGGCAGGATAACCAATGGGTATTAATAAAAATGGTCTTTCATTAGCCGGACGTCCAAGTAGTTTAGTTAAAAAATCCATAGGGCTTGGAGTGTGAGTAAGGGAACATAAACCCGATTGATGGATGGCGGTTAGTAAAAATCCAGCGGCTAACCCAACTGATTCATTTACATAGTAGTTTTTCTTCTTTTCTGTCCCAACAAAATCGTATGCTTTTTTAAATATAATAATAAGGGCAGGGGCGATTTCTAGAAAGGGTTTTTTCCAATCTGTTCCAAGCGGAGCCAAATCTTCAAGCCATTCCTTTGTCATACGACCATTATAGCTTTCAAATTCTTCTTTTTCGGCGGCAGCTCTAATCTGGTTCTTTAATTCAGGGTTTGTTACAATGCAGAAAGTCCATGGCTGTTTATGTGCACCGCTTGGAGCGGTGGATGCAGTTTTAATAATATTCTCTAGTACCTCCTTAGGGACGGGTTTATCACTAAAATCACGGATTGTTCTCCTGCTGTCCATTTGATGAAAAAAGGAGCTGCTTTTTTTTGCCAATTCCTCATCTGTATAGCGAGGAGGATTATATTCAATAAAGAGGTGTTCTTTATTCATAAAACGAAACTACCAAATGAGAAAACATAAAAAAAGCCCAAGGAAATAAATCCTTGGGCTTTTTGAAAAACAATTCAATTTATTTTACAACTGTAAATTTAGTTGTTCCGAATTGACCGTCAGCTTTTACTTTTACGAAGTAAGAACCTTCAGCTAAATCATTTGAGTTAATAGTAACAATTGAAGTTAATTCAGAAACATTGATAACTTTTACCAATGATCCAACCAAATTGTAAACTTCAACTTGCTCAATGTTTAATCCATTTGCATCGATATTTACAATCGAGTTTGATGGGTTAGGGTAAACTTTTAATGCATTATTTAACGCAGAATTTTCGTTAATTCCTGTTGCTCTTTTTACAACAATAGGTTTTGATACAGTTGCATCATCACAAGCATTAAAAACTTCCAATTTAACGTTGAATTTACGAGTAGTAGAGAAAGTGTAAGTTGGGCTTTCTTCGTAAGAACGGTTGTTAGCATCACGGAAATCCCAAGCGTTTAATTTACTTGCAGTTGACGTGTTTGTGAAAACAACTGGAGTCCCTAAAGTAACAGTGTCGGCGCTAGGAGTAAAGTCAGCAAATGGTACAACGTCTACAGAAACTTTAGTGCTTATTGAATCAATTAAAGAATCCTTCGTGATTACCAATTTAACATTGTAATCTCCTGCAGCCGCCCATTGAGCAACTGGGTTTTTATCTGAAGAAGTTGTTGTAGTAGCACCTTCAAAAGTCCAAGCATGAGAAGCACTAGTATCAGCTACGTGAGAGAAAAAGTTAAAGTCGGCATCAACACAGCCCGCTAAAGCAGAAGCACTAAATGCAGCTTTGAAAGAAGCAGCTTGCGCTGGAGGAATTGTCACATATGAACGCATGAAAATATCAGCAGTGTTCCCAGAACGAGCTGGTCCAAAAAAACCACCAATAAACTCAAAAGAGTTTCTTGCAAACGGGCCTGTAAGGTCAGTCATGATTTGAGTGTTTTCAGTTATGTCTTCACCTTGGACAACTTCCCAAGAAATATAGTACGATCCATCTTCAATAGTGATTACACTATCAAGACGTACCATATGGATACCTGGATTTGTTTCATCGCTTGTGGTAACTACAGTGTCACCTGATACTAAAGTGTCATAAAGAATAGCTCCCGGAGAACCACCATTTCCATTATCGTCATAGATCTTTAATCTGAATGCATTTGAAGCAACATTAGGATCAGCAAGTGCCATTGCTACATCAATAGAATCAATTGTAATAGGGTAGAATGGAGGAGTAACAACAATACCAGCACCTTCGAATCCGAATCCGCCATCAGGCTGTTCATCAACATAACTAAGTGCGATAGCAGATTTTCCAACCGTATCTATAACAACTATTTCAGTTTCAATTTCATCATTGTCTCCGTTTAAGTCAGAACCTAATTCAGTTGAAGTTAATAGGTGAACAGATCCAACTTTTTTAGGTGTAAAAAGGCTCCCTTGACTTACGATTCTTGATTCTTCTACTTTTAAACTTGCAATTCTAACATTAGAGCTGTAAAGAGTTGGTCCGTTTGGAGTACCATTGAATGATTCTATAACTTTTCCTGAAAGGTCAAAACCAGCTTCAACATCAGTATTACCTACGTTAGCAACCAAAGTGGAAATTTCCATTGATGCATCTTTTAAGGCGAAAAATCCACGGTTAGCAGGGTTTTGATTGTAAGATGCTTTAACATCAATTACAGAGAAAGTAACTTCTTCTGGATAGTGAAATTTGTATGATGCAGGCACAGTAGGCAAAACATCAAAAATTTCTAGACCAATTCTCCCATTAATATTTTCAATACCTGCAACAACAGCATTTTGTGTTGGGTCGTAGCTGGAATTGTAAGTGCCTTCTTGTTTCAAGTAGTTAAATTGAACTGAAGAATCTGAGGCAGATAATACAATTTGGAAAGAATTTGCTCCGCTGTATGTTAGCGCGTCGTCCTGCCAAAAAGCTGCGTCAATAAAAGAAACTACTAAACTATCTGTATTGTTAGTCCAGTAATAAACTTTACCAAGGTTACCAATCCCTCCGAAATTTAAATCGGCAAGAAATGGAGCTAAGAAGTTATGATTTCCGCCAAAATCTGGGGTAGGAATGTCTGGAAAATGAGGTGATTGGCCAGAAGAATGTTGAACTTGACGTTCAAATGAAATATAACCATTAGAACCTACATAGAAAGTTTTAGGTTTTGTCCAGTAGTATTGGAATTCAAATCCTAGGTTAAATGGACCAACAACGTTGTCGTCACCCATACCGGTTACTTCAGTACCTTTAGTAGCAATATCAATCCATTCAGTAGTTGGTCCACCAGTTCCGGTGTTGTCCAACCAAGAATATCCATACTCATCTGGCCCGCCGCTTTGTGCGAATAGGAATCCACCAGATACCAACATGGCAGCAGTTAGAAATAGATTTTTTTTCATTTTGAAATTAATTTGATTTTTAAAATTTTTCAGGCTCAATATTACTAAATTAAAACTAAAATAAGGAACAAAAAAAGCCTCGATTGATGCTTTTTTGTAAATATATAATTGGGAAATAGAAGAATCTACGGTTTTTCTTCTGCTTGTTTTTTTTGTTCGATTAGTTGGTCAAAAATTCCAGGTAACTGATTTACGCCAATATTTTTCAATATGATTTTCTTATCCTTATCTAGAATGTAAATCTGCGGGGTACTCTTAATATCATATTTTTCTCTGAAATCACTTAAATATTGTTGATCTACAACATTTATCCAATTTAAGCTATTATCCAACATGTATTTTTCCCATTTATCCATTTCATGCTGAGTGTAAATAGCCATTACCTCAATGCTTTCAGCTTTTCTTTGATCGTAAAACTCTTTTAGTACTGGGGTTGTTTTTTTGCAATGGCTGCAGTCCACATCGTAAAAATAAAGAATAGTAAAATCCTTATTTATATCGTAAAGTGAAACGGGTTGATTGTTTGGGTCACTTAGGGTGATTTTGGGCGCTTTTTCACCAATTAAAATGGGTTTTAACGTCCTAACTCTTTCCTCAAATCTGATTTTTTCAGCATCATCAATCCAATAAGCATCACCTGATAAATAGTACTTTTCGGCGATATGGACGTAAACGGCATCCATTCCCATGATCTTACTATTTGCATACTTGTTTAATAAGGTAATAATGGAAAACCTGAAGTTTTCATCATCGGTTTTAGCCAAATTAGCAATAACATCAATTGAGGCGATAATTGAATCTGGCACCTGCATGGTTAATTTGTCCATGTAGTAAATGATTTTCCCTTCCATCAAGGGTGTTCTTACAAGGCGGTTATCTGCAAAATTTAAATTATCGAAGTAGTGCTTTTTAAAAAAATTATATGCAAAAAGGCTATCATTATTCCCCTCAGGTTGTTCGGGGATTTGAGGCTCTTGCATAGTTTTGAAAAGGGTGGATACAAACATATCCGGGTTTTCAGTAATGACCTTTTCCCTATAATTGTTTATTTCAACTCCAATATTTTTTATTTCTTTTTTAACAAGAGATGAATCGGTAGAAGTTTTAGCCTCCGTGAGTTTAGAATTTAATGCCTTGTTTTTTTCTTGTTGATCACCTAAAAAGGAAAAATAGTGGAAAAATTTTTCGTTTTCCTTTGATCCTTGGACTTTCATGTTTTTTACAAAGCCTGGTTTATTAGTGGATAGGGTAAAGTTTTGATCTGAAACTAAGAATTCAAAGTAGGATTCCTTGTTGAAGATAATTGAATATATTCCACCTTGAAGTTTCTCTTCTCCTTGAAAAATATACTCTCCCTTAGAATTTAAATAGGCGGTATCTGTATAGTATTGTTTTTTACCATAATAGTTGGCAAGAAAAGCGGCAGAGTCCGTTGGGTTTTCTACTTTGATTACAATATTATGACCAGATTTTTGGCCATAACTTAGATTAAAAGAAAGGCAGAATATTAATGGTAATAGGTATCTCATGAGTAAATCTTGAAAAAAAATGAGCTTAAAATTAATGATTAAACGTTGTTTACTCCTACTAATTGTTCATTTTTTTGGTTAATATGTGAAATCTAGAAATATGGAATACTGCTGTTATTGTTAATCCGACAAGGAGCCCTATCCAAACTCCATTTACACCAAGGGAGGTTTTTATTCCTAAGTAATATCCTAAAGGAAGACCAATTACCCAATAAGCGAATATGATAAAAATTGTGGGCCATTTTACATCTTCCATTCCACGCAAGGCCCCTAAGCCAACCACTTGTAAGCCGTCTGATAACTGAAAAAAGGCGGCAATAATCAGAAGACTTGAAGCCATAGCAATAACTTGAGAATCGTCGATATAATAGGCAGGGAAGATGTTTCGACCAAGGGCGAAAATAACGGCTGGTATTGCCATAAAAAGTACGGAAATATGAAAGGCGGTAAATCCGGTTTTTCTTATTTCTGGAATGTTTTTTCTACCCATAGCATTCCCGACCCTTACCATGGCTCCTGAGGAAAGACCAGTAGCCATCATATAGCTTAAAGCGGCAAGACTAAGAGCGATTTGATGAGCTGCCAGCTCCTTGGCGCCAATCCAACCGACAATAATTGCGGCAATTGCAAATGCACTAACTTCAACCGTATATTGAACTCCTGAAGGGATTCCTATTTTTAATAATTTCCTGAATATTTTCTTGTCGATTTTGGTGGTCCATAACTTGGTCACCAGTCCGTTTAAATCTTTATGATATTTAATATAGGCTAACATGGAAAGGGCCATAATCACACGCGAAATTAATGTTGCATAACCAGCTCCTTCTAATTCCAATCTTGGAAATCCATAATTACCATAAATAAGCAAGTAGTTTAGCCCAATGTTTAATAAGTTCCCGCCGAGTGAAATGACCATTGCCATCCGCGTAAGCGAAAGCCCTTCGCAATATTGCTTTGTGGCCATGTAGGTCATAAAAGGAATAGTGGAAAGTCCAATTATTGCGAAATAAGGCGAGGCTAAATCGGCTACTAATGGTTCTTGGTCTAAGTATCCAAATACTGGGATAAAGGCAATTACAAGTAGGAAAAGTATTATTCCTAAAATATTATTAAGCACCAGGCCTTGGGGAAGGATAGCGCGTAATGCATTTTTATCGTTTCTAGCATGTGCATTAGCCACAGGCGGGGTAATACCGTAACTTGCTCCTAAACCAAAGACGATCAAAATACTAAATATTCCATTTGCAAGGGAAGAAGCAGCTAATGGATAGGTGCCTAATTGCCCAATCATTATACTGTCGGATAAGCCAACAATAACATGTCCTACTTGACCCAATGCAATGGGCCACGCAATTCCTAAATGTTTTTTATAATGAGTAAGGTAATGCACCGGGCAAAGATGAGAAAATACAAGCCTATTTGTTTGCTAATACTTTAATTTTTTTGATTTGCTTTTTCTAAGTAGAAAATTAAATCCAAAATCCATGTAATCAGCTTGTTCTCTATGGGATTTTAAAAACATATGGGCGGATATATTATTGGTTATAAAGTAGTTAAGTCCAATGTTGGAGTAGTATTTTATTTTATAGGGGTTATGAAAAACCAAATACCTTCCAAAACCTACATTTAATCCTAATCGGCCAAGGAAAATTTCATTGTTAAAGCTAATCCCATGAGCAAATTTCGCATTACTTGTTGCGTAATTCATATGAATTTTAGGGTTTGCGTAATAGTAAATATCAAGTCTTGGTTTGACATTAATTATGGGGTGAATAGGAATAGAAAGTCCAATGCCGCCAGCACTTTTTAAAGGTCCATTATTTTTATCTGTTATCCCCTTCGTCCACCTCCAATATTGATTTCTGGTGAAGTTTCTTTTAATTTAATTTGGCCAAAAGAAACTTCATTGAAAAGTAATAAACAGAATAAAATTACAATTAACCTCATATTAATAATTGAATTTCAAGCCCAATAAAGCAATATTTAATCCGCCATTGGGTATTGTAAAAGACCCATTTGAGGTGTGGTATGCCCTTATAAATAATGCAATACATCTTTCTTTCATGTTTAAAGGGATGGAGTATAAAAGGTCTGCCTTAAACGAATAATTAAATGGTGTTCCCAAATATCTATTGTTGGGATGAGTTATATGGCTTTTAGTGGAGTATGAACCGCCGAAACCGGGTGCGAAAATTATTTTATTCTTCTTATCCATTATAATGCTTTCTATGGATGCTGTAATGCCGTAGTTAATTCCTATTTCATCTTTATTGATATCATTAACACCTCTTAATCAATTAAAGTCCTAGGCGAAAAAGCAAAGTGAAAGTGATTTTGCATTAAGAATTTTGAGCCAATTTTCAGTTCTGTTTAATAATATTGACCTCCCAAGGTTAAATCCATAAGCGCGATCATTAAGTAAGGTTTTACTTTCTGGGATTAAATGCGTTCCACCTAAAACCGAGAAATTCCATGTTTTTTTACCATTGTATAATTGACCTTTGGTGATGATTGGCGAAATACCAATTAGGAAAATAAAAATAAGCTTTTGAAAAAAATTTTCCATTACTTTGAATCTAAGCTAAGATACACCAGAAAAAGGATGTTATTATTCCTTAATAAACTTAAATTTTCAATCTATTATAATGCAATTAAAATTAAAGCGTCCACTTTGTCTTTACGATATTGAATCTACAGGAGTTAATGTTAGCAGTGACAGAATTGTAGAAATCTCAATACTTAAGGTTCATCCTGACGGAAAAGAGGAAACTAAAACTATTAAAATAAATCCAACCATACCTATTCCACCTGAGGTTAGTATGATTCATGGGATTTATGATGAGGATATTAAGGATGCTCCAATCTTTAAAGAAGTTGCCAACGATTTGGTGAAATTTATTGGGAACAGTGACCTTTCTGGATACAACTGTCTGCGTTTTGATGTTCCAATTTTAATGGAAGAGTTTTTACGAGCAGGAATCGATTTTGATTTAGAAAAGCGATTTATTGTGGATGTTCAAAACATATTCCATCAAATGGAGCAAAGGACATTAAAAGCGGCTTATAAGTTTTATTGCAATAAGAGTTTAGAAAATGCACATACCGCTGAGGCCGATACTATCGCCACTTACGAGGTGCTGAAAGCCCAAATTGAAAAATACGAGAAAACGGCATTTGTCGACAAAGACGGCAAAGAATCTTTTCCAGTAAAAAACGATATGGAACAGCTCCATACGTTTACCAATGTCCGTAAATTTGTAGATTTTGCAGGAAGATTAGCCTTTAACAAGGACGGTAAAGAAGTAATTAACTTCGGGAAGCATAAGGGTAAAATTGCAGAAGAAGTTTTTCAATATGATGCCGGTTATTATGATTGGATGATGAAAGGTGACTTTCCTGAGTACACGAAAAAGAAAATTACCGAAATCCGACTTCGAGGTTTTAACAAAAAATAGGAAGTCAATCCCCATAATTATGTAAATTTGCGGCGTTATGCCCATTTCCAAAAAAGTAGCCTTCTATACCTTAGGATGTAAGTTGAATTATTCCGAAACCTCCGCAATTTCGCGTCTTTTCGAGGATAATAATTATAAGATTGTCGACTTCACCGAAACTCCAGATATTTATGTGGTTAACACATGTTCTGTAACAGAAAATGCCGATAAAAAATGCAGGAAGGTTGTAAAGGAAGCATTAAAAATTAATGCTAAAGCTTTTGTGGTAATTGTTGGGTGCTATGCTCAATTAAAGCCAAAGGAAATCAGCGAAATACCTGGAGTAGATATGGTTTTGGGAGCTGCTGAGAAATTCAATATGCTTTCTCACATTGATGAACTTACCAAGTTGGATAAGCCTGTAGTCAAGGAAGGAGCAATTGCAGATGTAGATACCTTTATCGGTGCATATAGTTTTGGAGATAGAACTAGGACTTTTTTAAAAGTTCAGGACGGATGTGATTATTCTTGCGCCTTTTGCACAATTCCATTAGCACGCGGTGCTTCAAGAAGCGATACTGTCGAAAATATTGTTGAAAGTGCACGGAATATTGCAAAGGATGGGGTGAAAGAGATTGTGCTTTCAGGGGTTAATATTGGAGATTATGGCAAAAATGTTGAAGGAAATTTCTTGGATTTAATTAAAGCCCTAGATAATGTTGAGGACATTAAAAGATTCAGGATTTCAAGTATAGAACCTAATTTACTGGACAACGAAATAATCCAGTTTGTCGCGAATTCCAGAGCATTTGTCCCTCATTTTCACATTCCACTTCAGTCCGGAAATAACGAAATTCTTGCGCTAATGCGCCGAAGATATAAAAGGGAACTCTACGTGGATAGGGTTGAATTTATTAAAAATGTAATGCCCGATTGTTGTATTGGAGTGGATGTTATTGTTGGCTTTCCTGGGGAAACGGATGAGCATTTCGAAGACACTTACAAGTTTTTGAGTGAGCTTGATATATCATACCTGCACGTGTTTACTTATAGCGAAAGACAAAATACTCTTGCTGCCGAAATGAAGGATGTTGTGCCAAATAAGGTACGAGCCCAAAGAAGCAAGCGTCTCCATATACTTTCTGATAAAAAGCGCCTTGAGTTTTATAGAAACCAAGTGTCAAAAAATAACATCCATAATGTACTGTTCGAATCTGAAGAGAAAAGCGGACAAATGCACGGATTTACAGATAATTACGTAAAAATTAAAGTGAAATTTGATCCTCTTTTAACGAATCAAATTAAAGAAGTTAATTTAACCGGAATTACGGAAGATGGCTTAGTAACCATTTCAGAGTTAGCAATTCCAAACAGCCACCTTGAGGCTCAAAAAAAATAATAAATGTTCCCAACCCTTTCCCATTTAATTGAATACCTAACAGGAGTCTATATTCCTTTGCCTATTCAAAGTTTCGGCTTTTTGGTTGCACTTGCTTTCGTGGCAGGGCATTGGGCCTTTACCTCAGAATTAAAGCGAAAAGAAACTGATGGATGGGTAAAGCCATTTGAATCAGAAGAGAAGGTCGGAGAAAAAGCTTCCCAAAAAGACCTGATAATGAATTTTATTATTGGATTTTTAGTTGGTTTCAAGGTATTGTTTCTAATTCTTAATTATACAGAATTCGTGAACAACCCACAGGTGGCGCTATTAAGTTTTAAGGGTAATTTTATAGGTGGCCTTATCGGCGGAAGTCTTGCTGCTTATTTACTTTATAAAGAAAAATTAAAGGGGGCATTACCCAAGCCAAAAATGGTGAAGGTAACGGTTCGTCCATTTCAATTAATGGGAACGATTACTCTTGTCGCTGCTATTTCTGGATTTTTAGGAGCTAAAATATTTCATAACCTAGAATACCCTGCGCAGTTTATGGCTGATCCCATTGGAGCTTTTATTTCCTTTAGCGGATTAACTTTTTTTGGAGGACTAATTGGCGGTGCTATTGGAGTTTTATGTTACTGTAGAAGGAAAGGCATCCATCCGTTGGTTATGTTAGACGTTGGGGCTCCAGGGATGATGTTATCCTATGGCTTAGGCCGATTGGGTTGTCAACTTGCCGGGGATGGAGACTGGGGAATAGTTGCTCAGGGTCCAAAACCAGATTGGATGAGCTTTCTTCCAGACTGGGTTTATTCATTTAGATTTCCCCATAACGTAATAAATGAAGGGATTCCAATTGAAGGGTGCGAAGGTCGTTTTTGTAGTATTCTCCCAGAAGGAGTTTACCCTACCTCACTTTATGAAGCAATTGGTGGAGTTTTGTTGTTTTTTATCATCTGGGGAATTAGGAAGAAGTTCAGTGTTCCTGGTTTGTTGTTTTCAATTTACTTTATCCTTGCAGGATTAGAGCGATTTTTCATTGAAAAAGTAAGGGTTAATAGCCTCTATAATGTAAATGGTTTTGAGTTCACCCAAGCCGAATTAATTTCATCAATTATGATTATTGCTGGAGTTGTAAGCTCAATTTACCTAATAGTTAAAAAAGACAAGATTTTATCCTCCGTCAGGGAATTCGTGATTAATACAAAAGTAAAGGCATAAAATATGTTCCGATTACTTTTTAGACGTTTCGCAGAAATTAAACTGATACGTTATTTCTTTACCGCTGGAATGGCAACGGTGGTCGATTTTGCCACGTATTTCGTTTTCTTTCAATGGGTTTTTAAAAAGGAGAATGTTCCGGTTTTTGGGCTTGTCCTTTCAGGTCCAATTGCCGCATTAGTAATCTCCTATTCTGTTGGCTTAATTGTGAATTTTACATTAACCAAGATATTGGTTTTCAATGACTCTGACCTCCGAACTCGAACTCAATTCCTTAGGTATCTCTTAGTCGCTTTTGTTACATTTTGGGCGAATTATTTTGTGTTAAAAGCCCTAATTGAATATTTGGATATTTATCCCACTCCTTCCCGGATGATTAGCGCAATCCTTGTTGCATTTCTAAGCTTTTCCTTTCACAAAGTATTTACCTTTAAAGTAAATAAACCCAAAAATGGAAATCAATAATAATACTTTATCCCAAGTGCAATTGGTGGCCCGGCAAGCTGGGGATTTTATCCGCCTTGAGCGTGAAAAGTTCTCACAATCTGAAGTGGTAGAAAAGGGATTAAATGACTTAGTTTCTTACGTAGATATTTCCGCCGAAAAAATAATTGTAAATGGTCTTAAGGAGATAATTCCACAAGCAGGATTTCTTACCGAAGAAAAGACAACCACGTTAAAAGATGAGGATGTTTTTTGGATTATTGACCCACTTGATGGAACTACCAATTTCATTCATGGGCTTCCTGTATTTTCAGTATCCATAGCGCTTTCCGTTCAAAACGAGCTGGTACTTGGCGTGGTTTACGAAGTGGGAAGGGATGAAATGTTTGCTGCAATAAAGGGACAAGGAGCAACCATGAATGGCAAGTCTATTTGTGTTTCGGCTCAAGGTGATGGGAGAAAAACCCTTGTGGCTACTGGATTTCCCTATAATAACTTCGAAAAGGAGGAAGCCTACATATCGTTATTTAGAAAGTTCATGAATCACACCCACGGTCTTCGCCGATTTGGAAGTGCCGCCGTAGATTTATGCTATGTTGCATGTGGAAGATTTGATGGCTTTTTTGAATATAATCTAAACGCCTGGGACGTAGCAGGAGGTGCTGTAATTGTTAAAGAAGCAGGCGGAACGGTTTCTAACTTTGAAAATGGAACGGAGTTTATTGAAAAACGAGAAATCCTTGCGACAAACACCAAAGTTCATCTCGAATTCGTAGGGTTTACAAAAGAATTTAAATAAAAAAGCGGGCTTCAGCCCGCTTTTTTATTTAGTATGTTTTCTATTAAATCCCTGTGTAATTATGAGGAGTAAGTGCCTTTAATTCTGACTTTACCTCATCAGTAATATCTAAGCCATCAATAAAGGAAGACATAGTTTGTTGAGTGATTCCACCCTCAACACGTGTTAAATCTTTTAGCGCCTCGTATGGTTGTGGATATCCCTCTCTTCTAAGTATTGTTTGAACTCCTTCAGCAACAACGGCCCAGTTTTTCTCCAAATCTGCATGAAGGGCAGATTCGTTTAAAATAACCTTATTTAATCCTTTTAAAGCCGATTTAAAAGCCAAAACAGTGTGAGCCATAGGTACACCCATGTTTCGTGTTACGGTGGAATCAGTTAAATCTCTTTGTAATCGAGAGATAGGTAATTTCGCACTTAAGTGTTCAAAAATGGCATTGGCAATACCTAGGTTTCCTTCGGCATTTTCGAAATCGATAGGGTTAACTTTATGTGGCATTGCCGATGATCCCACTTCATTTGCAACAATTTTTTGCTTGAAATAGTCCATTGAAATATAAGTCCACATGTCCCTAGATAAATCAAGAATGATAGTGTTAATTCTCTTGAAACAGTCGCAAAGCGCAGCAAGATTGTCGTAATGTTCAATCTGCGTGGTGTATTGTGAACGTTTAAGGTTTAATTCTTGAGCAATAAAATTATTAGCGAATTTTTTCCAATCAATATCTGGGTAAGCAACCTTATGTGCATTGAAATTCCCTGTTGCGCCACCAAATTTGGCTGAAAAATTAATGTTTGAAAGTTGTGAGAATTGCTCTTTTAATCTTTCAATAAATACATTGATTTCCTTACCTAGGCGAGTAGGGGATGCTGGTTGACCGTGAGTTCTGGCCAGCATTGGAACGTTTTTCCATTCGTCGCTAAGCTCAATTAACTTGTCCAATAACTCTTGGAAAAGAGGCTCGTAAACGTCCTTTAATGAATCTTTTATTAAAAGTGGAAGTGCTGTGTTGTTTATGTCCTGAGAGGTTAATCCAAAGTGGATAAACTCTTTGTATTCTGCTATTCCTAGATAATCGAATTTTTCCTTAACAAAGTACTCAACCGCCTTTACATCATGGTTCGTGATTTTCTCATATTCTTTAACCTTCTCGGCGTCCTCTATGTCAAAAAGATTGTAAATAGTTCTTAATTCATCAACTTGGATTGCGCTTAAACCTTTCAGTTGGGGAAGGGGTAAATGGTAGAGGGCGATGAAATATTCAATCTCCACCATTATTCGATATTGGATTAAAGCAGCCTCACTGTAGTAGCTTTTTAATTCCTTGGTTTTTGAATGGTACCTTCCGTCTATTGGGGATATTGCGGTTAATGGATTCATAGTTTTGTCTTAGAATTATTTTGTTCA
The DNA here is from genome assembly GCA_047635375.1 of Sphingobacteriales bacterium. Lineage (GTDB taxonomy): Bacteria > Bacteroidota > Bacteroidia > Sphingobacteriales > Sphingobacteriaceae > JBLIKP01. The sequence continues at coordinate 30,674 of JBLIKP010000002.1, forward strand.
AAATTAATCTTTTATAAAGGATACGGATGACTTTTTTAATAATTATTCATAATAGATCAATTCGTTTTTCTATAAACCAATCTGGAAATTGGTATTGATTTCCAGTCAAATAATAAAATACTTAATTTCGTTGCCGAATAACACATAAAATTAATACTATGCTGGAAAAAGAAAATGTTATTAGAGTAGTTCATGGTCTTTATGAACGAAAAGGCATACATGCCGTTGACTGGGCAGATATTGCTCAGGATTTTAACGTTCCAGAATCTGAAATAATCTCTCTTTTCGAAACCAAAGAAAATTTAGTTTTAGAATACACTAAATCTGATTTAGATGCTTTCGCCGAAGGAATTGCAGCCCTATCATTGATGGAATTACATCCAATCCAAGAAATAATGGAAGTAAGTGGGAGGGTAGGCCTAATGCTCGTAAAACAAAACCCTAAATCCTTGGTTGACATTAGAGATTTCCCAGAAGCATGGCAATTGAATGTCGATTTTTATCATAATGTTGGCAGTAACTTTGTTGCGTATAATCTGGAGCGCGGAATTAAGGATGGATTGTATAGGTCTGAGATAAATATAGACATTATGAAACATGTGGCCTCAAAGCAGATTGAAAGCTACTTTGACCCCTTATTTCTCCTAAATGATAAGTTTATGGTAAGTGAAATGCTTATGGAAGGAAGCAAGTATTTTATCTATGGAATCTCAACTGAAAAAGGGACAGAATATTTCCAAAAAAATTACGAAGAACAGTTTAGTTTTAATCTGTAAAGAAGGGGCTATTTTTTTTTAATGGTGAACGTAATTTGATTTTAATAAACTTATAATCTAATTTTAGTTTATTAAAAACAAACAATGGAATTAAAAGAAAGGATATTGGAATCAACCAATGAGTTGTTTTTCCAATATGGAGTTAAAAGTATAACCATGGATGATATTGCAAATCATCTAGGGATATCAAAAAAAACAATCTACGAGGTATTCAAAAATAAAAACGAGTTAGTAAAGCAAATAGTAGAGTTAAACTTAAATTTTACAAGGTCTGAAGTTGAGCTCAAGCTTAATAATTCCCTAGATGCCCTAGATGCGGTTATGCAAATCACATTAGCCATTAGCGGAATGATGGAAAGAATGAACCCAAAACTAATTTATGATCTTCAAAAGTATCATGTAAATGCATGGAAAGTTTTTGTGGAGTTTAAAAACGGTTTTTTGGTTGATACTGTAATAAAATACCTTAGAAGAGGTAAGCGCGAGGGCGTTTTTAGACCTGATATGAAATTAAAGGTTTTGGCTAAAATTCGTATCGAACAAATTGAGTCCCTTTTAAATCCCAAAGCTTTTCCTGCCGATCAATTTTCAATTAATGAATTAATGAATGAATCGGCGAAGCATTTTATTATTGGGGTAACTACACTTAAGGGGCATAAACTTTTTAATTCATACAATAAGGCCTACGAAATTAGTTAGATATGAAATCTATTAAATTGACAACCAGTTTGCTGGTTTTTTTCGTTTTGTGCTCTCCAATTTATGCACAGGATTTTCAAAAGGCAGAATTGTCGATTGATCAGGCAGTAAATTATGCTCTGCAAAATAGTCCTCAGTTTAAAAACGTACGCATCAATACCCAAATTTCCAAGAAAAAAGTTAATGAAACACTTGGGCGTGGGTTGCCTCAAATTTCAGCAACTTCTGATTTTACCCATTTCCCTGAAGTTCCTGTAACGTTTATTCCTGGTGCTTTTTTCGGCGACCCAGATAAAGAGTTTGTTGGTGTTAAGTTCAGTCCAGCCTATAATGGCGGCGCCGGGGTTACGGTTAACCAATTGATTTTTGATGGGAGTTATATAGTTGGAATAAAAGCGGCTAACGTATTTAAACAACTTTCGGTAAAAGATGAAGAGATTGCAAAACAAGATCTGGTAATTGAGGTAAAGAAAGCATATTACGGTTCTTTGCTTACCGTTAGTAAATTAATAGTAGCCACCACTACAAAGGATAGACTAAAGGTTCTATTAAATGACACAAAGGGTCTTTATGATAATGGTTTTGCGGAGAAAATTGATGTAGATAGAATTAAGGTTCTGGTCAACAACATAAATGTTGAAGAAATTAGATTGTTTAAAATTAATCAGCTTAATAATCAGTATTTAAAAGCCCTTATTGGGATGCCACTTGAAACAAGGTTAACCCTTTCTGATAGAATTACTGAATTAGACGTTTCCTTCTCTGGAAGTATTGGCGATCCAATAGAAACGGAGAGTCGTATAGAAATGCAAAAATTCGATATTCAAATGCAACTTCAAGGGTTGGATTTAAAAGCTAAGCAGTCCAGTTTTTTACCCAATTTATCTGCATTTGCTGGATATAACTACAATACCCAAGCTAACTCCTTCGATGTTGAAGCTTTTAGAGATAACCTTTTTCCTAATTCGGCAGTGGGATTGAGACTGCGTTGGAATATTTTTAGCGGAGGAAGTAAAATAAGCCAAATAAGCCAATCAAGGCTTACTCTAAAGCAATTAGAAAACACTAGAGGGTTTTATAAAACCCAATTGCAATTGGAGGAAATGTCGGCCAGGACCAATTATGAAAGCAACTTAAAATCATTGGAGGTTCAAAAGGAAAATGTTGAACTCGCCAATGAAATTTATAGGGTGTCAAAAATTAAATATGACGAAGGTTTAGGCTCAAACCTTGAAGTCATTGACGCGGACAGCTCTTTAAAAGAGGCTCAGGCAAATTATACTAATGCTTATTACAATGTATTAGTGGCTAAAATTGATTTAGAAAAAGCATTAGGTTTAATTGAATAAAAAATGAAATCAACCAATTACGAAATAAAGATGCTCCTTGGTGTAATAATATTAAGCACCTTTTTTGGATGTAGTTCAAGTGAAAGCTCACCCACTGGCGATTTAAAAGGACAGTTGGACTCTCTTCGCGCGGAAAAGACTAAAATTGAAAGCCAAATCCTAAAATTAGAAGGAGAGCTCCCCGCCGGCTTAAATAAAAAAATCCCACTTGTAGCGGTTAAGGAAATCTCAATTGGAGATTTCTCCCATTTTATTAAACTTCAAGGAAAGGTGGAGTCGGATTATAATGTTTTAATTAGTGCACGATCAGCTGGGGTTGTAAGTGAGGTTTTGGTTGAGCCAGGGACTAGGGTTAATAAAAATCAAGTTTTAGCTAAGCTAGAAAATGATGTGCTGCAAAAGGGGATTGAGGAGGTGAAAACCTCACTTGAATTTGCAACTACCGTATTTCAAAAACAGGAAAAATTGTGGGAACAAAATATTGGATCCGAGATGCAATTCTTGTCTGCAAAAAATAATAAAAATACGCTTGAAAGAAAACTCTCAACCTTGTATGAACAGTTGGATTTAAATAATGTGAAGTCGCCAATCTATGGTAAAGTGGATGAAGTGATGCTTAAGCCGGGGGAATTAACAACTCCTGGAATGCCGGCATTTAGAGTAGTTGATGATAAGGAGTTAAAGGTAACAGCCGATGTTTCAGAATCATATATTTCAAAAATTAATATTGGAAACAAGGTTGTAGTTTCATTCCCTGATATTGAAACTGAAATTACCGGAAAAATTGACACAAAAGCTGGAGTGATTGATCCCATAAGCCGAACGTTTAAGGTTGAAATTTCAGTGCCAAAAGGAAATAGTGCAATCAGACCAAACATGGTTGCCATTTTAAATATTAACGATTATTTAAGTCGTGAAAGCATAGCGATTCCTCAAAACATATTGCAGAAATCGGAGGGAAAGGATTTTGTATTTATTGCAGACGGGGATTCGTCCGCTAAAGCGAAGAAAGTATTCTTGGAATTGGGGAAATCTTACAATGGACAGGTAGAGATATTAAAAGGGTTGAAAAAGGGGGATAAGATAATAACCAAGGGATACCTTAATGTAAATCAAGGTGATCACATAGAAATTTCAACCCAAAACTAAGAGTAGGAAATATGTTAGAATTTAAACCCACTTCCTGGTCAATTGATAATAAAACCACAATTTTTGTAATTACCGTGCTGATTGCAATTTTTGGATTTACGGCCTACAATAAAATTGCAAAGGAGCTTTTCCCGGAAATTGTAATTCCCACAATTTATGTTGGAACCGCATATCCAGGGACCTCGCCGGAGGATATTGAATCTTTAGTGACGCGTAAAATTGAAAAACAATTAAAATCAATTTCTGGAATTAAAAAGGTTACTAGCACATCAATCCAGGATTATTCGACAATTATCGCCGAATTTTCCACTGATGTGAAGGTGGAATACGCATTGGGACAAGTAAAGGATGCGGTAGATAAGGCTAAACCTGAACTTCCTAACGACTTACCCAGTGACCCCCAAATTCAAGAAATTAACTTTTCTGAAGCTCCTGTATTATTTATTAATATTTCTGGTGAGTATGATTTAAATCAGCTAAAAGAGTTTGCTGAGGAAGCCAAGGATAGGCTTGAGCAATTAGGAGAAATTACGCGAGTGGACTTGGTAGGAGCGTTAGAGCGCGAAGTGCAGATTAATGTCGACATGTATAAATTACAAGCCGCAAAAGTTACTTTACAGGACATTGAACGAGCGATAGCCAGTGAAAATGTCACGATTTCTGGTGGGATTGTAGAAATGAACAACATGGACAGAACCGTTCGTGTTATGGGAGAGTTTAACTCACTTGATGATTTGGATGACATTGTGGTTAGCTCACTTCCGGGAGCCCCCGTTTATATTAAAGATATTGCCACAATTATTGATAGTCAAAAAGAGCGTGAAAGTTTTGCGCGCCTTGACGGAAAAAATGTAATCACGCTAAACGTTATAAAGCGAAGTGGGGAAAATCTTATTGAAACAATTGATGGGGTTAAGGAAGTTTTAGCGAAAATGGATAGAACCATTTTTCCCGCCGACCTCGATATAGTTTTAACTGGAGATCAATCAAAGCAGACTAGAAATACACTAAAGGACCTTTTTAATTCAATAATTATTGGGTTTATTCTTGTGGCGCTTGTGCTGATGTTTTTTATGGGAATAACCAATGCGATTTTTGTAGGGTTAGCAGTTCCATTAAGTATGATGCTCGCGTTTATCTTCATGCCGACTATTGGGTTTACCTTCAATATGGTCGTTCTCTTCTCGTTTCTTTTGGCTCTTGGGATAATTGTAGATAACGCCATAGTTGTTGTTGAAAATACGTACAGGATTATTCAGGAAGAAAACCTTCCGCCCAAGGAAGCGGCAAAAAAGGCCGCTGGTCAGGTGTTTAAACCGGTTTTAGCGGGGACGTTAACCACGCTTGCTCCCTTTGTGCCTTTGGCGTTTTGGCCAGGTATGGTAGGTAAATTTATGTTTTACCTGCCTATTACATTAATTATCACCCTTATTGCCTCGCTTATTGTGGCATTTATTATAAATCCAGTTTTTGCAGTTTCCTTTATGAAAAAGGAAAAATTAGGGTCTGGATTGCCTCCTGTGAAATACTATAAAATGGGAATAATAGCCTTGGGTATCCTAGGGATTCTATTCCATTTGGGAGGATCCCATGGTACAGGAAATTTCCTTTTGTTTTTAATATTATTAGTTACTCTAAATCGATATGTAACTCGAAAACTAATAAGAAGATTCCAGTTGAAATTCATTCCAAAATTGATTGATAAATATAGAAGTGTATTGGAATGGGTATTAATAAAAAAACGTCCAGTTTGGCTCTTATTATCTTCGGTGGTATTGCTTTTTGCCTTGTTCATAGGGATTGGGATAAAACAGCCCAAAGTTGAATTCTTCCCGTCTAGTGATCCCAATTTCGTGTATGTTTATTTGACAATGCCTGTGGGTACCGATTTAAACGTTACTAATGAAACTACTAAAAGCATTGAGAAAAAGGTAAATCAGGTTCTAGGAGAAAATAACCCAATCGTTGAATCAGTAATTGCCAATGTTGGAGTAGGTGCTGGGGATCCAATGTCTGGGGATAGAACAGTAACGCCACATAAGGGGAAAGTTTCGATTGCCTTTGTAGAATTCCCCGATAGAAATGGGATTTCGACAATAGATATGCTTGATAGTATTAGAAATGCTGTTAAAGGAATTCCAGGGGCCGAAATAAAAGTGGATAAAGAACAAAATGGTCCACCAACAGGAAAGCCTATTAATATTGAAATAATAGGGGAGGATCTTGACGAAATGGTTGATGCTTCGCGCAGATTACAAGCCTACCTTGAAGGATTAAATATTTCAGGGATTGAAGAATTATCTTCTGATTTTGAAAGCGGTAAACCGGAGGTTATAGTAGACATTGATAGGGTTAGAGCAGCACGTGTAGGGTTGTCGACCGCTCAAATAGGAACGGAGTTAAGAACGGCTATTTTCGGAAAGGAAATATCAAAGTTTAGAGATAAAGAGGAGGAGTACCCAATTCAATTAAGGTACAATGCCGATCAGAGAAATATTGACGATTTGATGAATCTAAAAATAACTTTTAGGGACATGAATATGGGAGGGATAATCAAGCAAATCCCTCTATCTGCTGTAGCTAGCGTTAGATATGAAAATAATTTTGGTGGAATAAAAAGAAAGAATTTAAAACGGATAATCTCTCTATCGTCAAATGTTACCACTGGGTTTACTCCAAATGAAGTGGTTTCAAAAATCGAGGCTAGCTTCGCCGATTTCGATAAGCCTGAAGGAATTTCAATTAAAATGACCGGGGAGCAAGAAGATCAAAAAGAAACAATGGATTTTTTAGGCTTTGCGATGTTAATTTCAATTGGGCTGATATTTATTATTCTAGTGGCACAATTTAATAGCCTAAGCCAGACCTTTATTATTCTTAGCGGAATAGTCCTAAGTATAATTGGAGTATTAGCTGGATTCTTACTTCTGGACATGAACCTAGTTATAGTAATGACAGGAATTGGGGTTGTTGCCTTAGCTGGAATTGTGGTGAATAACGGAATACTTTTGGTTGAATTTACAAACACCTTAAGAGAGCAAGGGGTACCAGTCAAAAAAGCCTTAATTGAGGCAGGAAGGATTAGGTTAAGCCCTGTGTTATTAACGGCAGTTTCCACAATGTTAGGTCTTTTCCCAATGGCATTTGGATTTAACATTAATTTTGAAACGCTATTCACTTCTTTTGACCCACAAATATATTTTGGTGGAGATAACTTAGCATTTTGGGGCCCTCTTAGTTGGACCATTATTTTCGGATTAAGTTTTAGTACATTCTTAACCCTAATACTGGTTCCGGCGATGTATTTAATTGTCCATAGAATTAAGCTTAAATTCCAACGAAAGCGCCATAAATTTTTACTAAACAATAAATAACCAATCAATTATAAACATAAAACCGAAGTCCAATATGGATTTCGGTTTTTTTGTTCAAAACTATTTCACCAAGATTTACGGATTGAATTTTGGAATAGTATATTTGAACTAATCGAAAAGGGGTGCTTTTTAAATAAAGGCTGAGATTATACCCTAAAACCTGATGCAGGTAATGCTGCCGTAGGGATTTACGTATTTCTCGAAGACCCATTTTCCTAACTAAAAAAAAACTTTTCTGCTATGCAGTTGGAGGTAAATGGTAAAAATTTAGATTTTCCCGAAAACTCAACATTATTTGAGGTTCTAAAGTCAATGGATTTGGATAACAAACCAGGGATTGCAGTAGCCTTAAACAACAAAGTTGTGTCTAAGTCGGCTTGGGCCGAAAGCAAGATTTCTTCAGGGGATAAAATTTTATGCATTAATGCCACTCAGGGCGGATAATTACAAAAATAACTATGTCAAAGACCGATTCATTACCAGATCAACACACCATCACACGTGAACCTTTTCCAGCATCGAAAAAGGTTTTTGTAGAAGGAAAAATTCATCCGATTAAAGTGGCTATGAGAGAAGTAGCCGTAGAAGATAGTCCAGGGACTTTTTCTTTAGAAGGAGATGGCGAAGGAACCCCAAATCAGCCGGTAACCATTTACGATACAAGTGGACCTTATACCGATCCCAATGCGGATATTGATTTGAAAAAAGGTTTGGACCGTCTTCGCCAAGATTGGATTGTTGGCCGTGGTGATGTGGAAGAATTGAACGAAATCACATCTGAGTTCGGAAAAGAAAGGCTTTATAATGCTGACCTTGATCATTTACGATTTGAGTACTTAAAGAAACCGCTTCGTGCTAAGGAGGGGCAAAATGTAACGCAAATGCATTACGCCCGAAAGGGAATTATTACTCCTGAAATGGAATACATCGCCATTCGTGAAAATCAACGAATCGAGCAGACTGAAAGTATTTCAAAACAACATCCGGGGGAAAGCTTTGGAGCAAAAACACCAAAGAACTTAATTACTGCTGAGTTTGTACGTGACGAGGTAGCATCGGGAAGAGCAATCATCCCTTCAAACATTAATCACCCAGAAAGTGAGCCGATGATTATCGGACGTAATTTCTTAGTGAAAATCAACGCTAACATTGGAAATTCGGCGGTTTCTTCAAGCATTGAAGAGGAAGTAGAAAAAGCTGTTTGGGCTTGCCGTTGGGGCGCTGATAATATCATGGATCTTTCAACTGGAAAGAACATTCATGAAACAAGAGAATGGATTTTAAGAAATTCACCAGTTCCAATCGGAACAGTGCCTATCTACCAAGCATTAGAGAAAGTTAACGGTAAAGCCGAAGACTTAACCTGGGAGATTTTCAAGGATACGTTAATCGAGCAAGCTGAGCAAGGGGTAGATTACTTCACAATTCACGCAGGGGTTCTTTTAAGATACGTTCCTATGACCGCAAACAGGGTTACAGGTATTGTTTCTCGTGGTGGATCTATCATGGCTAAATGGTGTCTTTCGCACCATAAGGAGAGTTTCCTTTATACCCATTTCGAAGAGATTTGTGAGATAATGAAAGCTTACGACGTAGCATTTAGTTTAGGAGACGGTCTTCGTCCGGGTTCTATTGCCGATGCTAACGATGAAGCACAGTTTGCCGAATTAGAAACTTTAGGTGAATTAACTAAGATTGCTTGGAAACATGACGTTCAAGTGATGATTGAAGGTCCGGGTCACGTGCCAATGCACATGATTAAGGAAAATATGGAGAAGCAATTGGAAATGTGCGACGAAGCACCTTTTTACACGCTTGGACCACTAACTACGGATATCGCACCAGGTTACGACCATATTACTTCAGGAATTGGAGCAGCGATGATTGGTTGGTTTGGATGTGCTATGCTTTGTTATGTTACACCTAAGGAACACTTAGGATTGCCTAATAAAAAAGACGTAAAAGATGGAGTTATTACCTATAAAATAGCCGCTCACGCAGCAGATTTAGCAAAGGGTCATCCTGGCGCTCAACATAGGGATGATGCTTTAAGCAAGGCACGATTTGAATTCCGTTGGAATGATCAGTTTAACCTTTCTTTAGACCCAGATACTGCACGTGAATTTCATGATGAGACATTACCTAGCGATAATGCAAAGGTTGCTCATTTTTGTTCAATGTGCGGACCCCATTTCTGCTCAATGAAAATTACACAAGATGTAAGAGAGTATGCTAGGGAAAAAGGCTTGAAAGAGCAGGAAGCATTAGAAAAAGGGATGAAAGAAAAGGCTCAAGAATTTGGGGAAAAAGGTGGCGAAGTTTATGTGAAAGCCTAATATGATAGTTTTTTCCTCACCAGTATTATTTCCCGGCGAAGCTTCGATTGTGAATTCACTTTTTGAGGCAGGAATGGAAATATTTCATCTTCGTAAAAAGGATTCTAGTGAGGAAGAACTTTCTGATTTTTTGAATCAAATCAATCCTGAAAATTGGTCAAAAATAGTGATTCATGGTCCCCAAAAAGGATTGACGACTAATTTTTCGGAATGTAAATACCACTCCTTAATTTCTAAAAGTGTTCATTCACCTCAAGAATTAGAAAGAGAGTTTGGAGCGATTGATTACGTTTTTTTAAGCCCAGTTTACGAGAGTATAAGTAAATTAGGGTATAAACGGAATTGGAAGGTTGAAGACTTGAAAAGGGTTTTGCCCAATTTTAGAAAGTTGAATCCTAAAGCTAAATTAATCGCATTAGGAGGAGTGAATTCTGAAAATGCTTTTCAAACTCTAGATTTTGGATTTGATGATATAGCTCTTTTGGGTGCGCTGTGGGAAAACCCTTCAATGGCCTTAGATAGTTTTTTGAAAATAAAAAAGATGTATGTCTAATAAACCTTATGTGCTTAGTTTAGCGGGTTTTGACCCGTCAGCTGGAGCTGGGGTTTTAGCAGATATAAAAACATTTGAATTGTTAAATTGTAATGGCCTTGGTGTTATTACTTGCAATACAATTCAAAATGAATCTGAATTTATTGGGCTAATTGCAGTCGATGAAAATTTAATCACAAAACAGCTTGAAATACTTTTTGAAAGGTATCTTGTTAAAGTGGTTAAAATTGGAATGGTAGCATCTTTTCAACAACTGAAATTTTTAACTAATTTACTTCGTTCTTTAAATAATGATATTAAAATAATTTGGGATCCAATCCTTGAAACCTCCTCGGGATATAAAATCCATGAGGACATCAAAGGAATGGATATACAAGATGTTTTTGAAAAATTATATTTGATCACCCCTAATCCTAAGGAGGAGAACATGCTTTGTGTGGCCAAAGCAGTTAAGCCTTTTGGAATAAATGTGTTGCTTAAGTCCGTAAAGCAATCTAACGAAGGGGTTACAGATAAATTAATAACAAACCAAAGTGAGTTGGATTTTGTCCATACAGCAGGAGGAACTGACAGACATGGTACAGGATGCTTTTTTTCCTCAGCAATAGCAGCCTTATTAGCAAGCGGACAAAGTTTAGAATTGGCGTGTAAAATGGCCGGAAGAATGATGACTCATTATAGAATTAGTGCCTGGGATTTCGATCCCAAAACGATTAACTAAAAACTATGAAAAAGATAATTAACCCATTTCAATTTGTTACTCCGTCCGGTATTGAAAACGATCCTATTAAATTAATCAAGGAGGCTATTTCGGCGGGAATCACATGGATTCAACTAAGATTAAAGGATGTTACTTATGAAGAATGGCTGGAAATTGGAAAGGAAGCAAGGGATCTTACTTTGGCTCATGGAGTAACCCTGATTATTAATGATAATGTAGGAATAGCCAAAGAAATTGGAGCGGATGGTGTTCACTTAGGAAAGGAAGATATGCCACCTTCAAAGGCTAGAGTTATTCTTGGTGATTTAGCGATAATTGGCGGAACGGCAAATACATTTGACGATGTGGTTAAATTATATAAAAGCGGAATCGATTATATTGGACTTGGTCCCTTTAGGTTTACGGGTTCAAAAACAAACCTAAGCCCAATTTTAGGGTTAGAAGGTTATAAAGACATATTTAAACATATGGCTCTTCACGAATTGTCCCTTCCGGTGGTTGCCATTGGTGGCGTTATTTCCGAGGATGTTCAATATTTATTGGATACTGGCTGCTATGGCATTGCAGTTACCGGTGCAATGGTAAAAGATGGGGCAGTTGGTAAAAACTATCAACAGTTTGCACCATTTTTTCAAAAAAATGTTTCAAATAAAAATTCTAAATCAATTTAGAAAATGCAGGATTACCTGAATATAGGGGATAAGATTTTCAAATCGAGGTTGTTTACGGGAACAGGAAAATTTTCTTCTCCCAAACTTATGCAAGAAGCATTATTGGCATCTGGCTCTGAGTTAGTAACAATGGCGTTAAAGCGTGTAGATTTGGAAAATAAGGAAGAGAACATGGTTTCTTACCTTGATTACCCTCAATTTAATTTATTACCAAATACTAGCGGTGTTCGCACCGCAAAGGAAGCTATTTTTGCGGCTCAATTAGCCCGGGAAGCTTTGGGTACAAATTGGCTAAAGTTGGAAATCCATCCCGATCCTAAATATTTATTACCTGATCCTATTGAGACTTTGGCTGCCGCTGAAGCCTTAGTTAAGGATGGCTTTATTGTTCTGCCATATGTCCACGCTGACCCTGTTTTATGTAAGCGATTGGAAGATGTAGGTGTTGCTGCGGTGATGCCACTTGGCTCTCCAATTGGTTCAAATAGCGGATTACAAACAAAAAGCTTTTTAGAGATTATAATCCAGCAAAGTAATGTGCCTGTAATTGTTGACGCGGGAATAGGTGCTCCAAGCCATGCTGCAGAGGCAATGGAAATGGGAGCAGATGCAGTTCTTGTTAATACAGCAATTGCAGTGGCCGCCGATCCAGTTGCTATGGGCATTGCCTTTAGAATGGCCGTTGAAGCCGGTAGAATGGCCTTTAACGCAAAACTTGGAATAAAATCCTCATCGGCGAAAGCCAGTAGCCCTTTAACGGCATTTTTAGAAGATTAATAATGACCTCCTTTTACGATATTTTTTCAAATTATAATTGGGATGATTTAAGCGAAAAACTGCAAAAAATCACTCCAAAAGAAGTTGAACGTGCCCTTTTGGCAAATGGGAAAGGCTCGGTTGATGATTTTATTGCATTAATAAGTCCCGCTGCAGAGCCATACCTTGAAAAAATGGCGCAGTTAAGCCATAATTTAACTCAAAAACGATTTGGCAATACTATTCAAATGTATGTACCCATGTACTTGAGTAATGAATGCCAGAATATTTGCACGTATTGCGGATTTAGCCTTGACAATAAAATTCCACGGATTACCCTAAATGATGATCAGATTCTAAAAGAGGTAAAAGTGATCAAAGAAATGGGTTATGACCATGTTTTGTTGGTTACCGGAGAGGCAAATAAGACGGTTGGCTTTGAATATATTAAGCATGCTATGGAAGTTATTCGCCCACATTTTTCCCACATTTCAATGGAAGTACAACCATTAGATATGGAGGAATACCAAGGTCTTTTATCTGCAGGATTAAATACGGTTTTGGTTTATCAAGAAACTTATCACGAGGAAACGTATAAAATTCATCACCCAAAGGGTAAAAAATCCAATTTCCAATATAGGCTGGAGACTCCGGATCGCTTGGGTCAAGCGGGTATTTATAAAATTGGAGTTGGGTCACTTCTTGGGCTAGAAGATTGGAGGGTAGATTCCATTTTTACGGCTTTACATCTTGATTATTTGGAGAAAAAGTATTGGAAAACAAAGTACAGTGTTTCATTCCCAAGACTTCGGCCTGCAGAAGGGTTTATTGAGCCAAAGGTGGTTATGACCGATAGGAATTTAGTCCAATTAATATGTGCGTATAGGATTTGGAACGGAGAAGTTGAGTTGAGTCTTTCAACTCGTGAAAGCAAGAAATTTAGGGATCATATAATTAAGCTTGGAATAACTTCAATTAGTGCCGGTTCACGCACCAATCCTGGAGGTTATGATTCCAACGAATCTTTAGAGCAATTTGAAATTGACGACGATAGGTCACCTGCTGAAATAGCGGAAATGCTAAAATCAAATGGCTATGAACCCGTTTGGAAGGATTGGGATAAAGTAATGTAATGCTAAGTAAGGACGATTTACAACGTTATCAACGACATATAAAATTAGATCTAATTGGAGTAAGCGGCCAAGAGAAGCTTTTAGCTGCCAAGGTTCTAGTTATTGGTGCCGGTGGTTTAGGTTCTCCAGTGCTAAGCTATTTAGCCGCTGCTGGAGTTGGAAATATTACTATTGTTGATGGGGATGTGGTCGATTTATCAAACCTACAGCGGCAAGTAATATTCTCAGAAGCCGACTTGGGAATTAACAAAGCCATTGCTGCTAAGCAGAAATTGGAAAAGCTAAATCCATCCATTAACATTCAAGCCATTGAAAAGTATTTTTCGATTGAGAATGCACTTGAATTAACCTCCAAAGCCGATGTTGTTATTGACGGCTCCGATAATTTTGAAACCCGTTATTTAGTAAACGATTCATGCATTATTGCTAATAAACCCTTCGTTTATGGCTCGATATTTATGTTTGATGGACAAGTTTCTGTATTTAATTTTAAGGGCGGGCCCACATACCGGTGTCTATTTCCATCACCACCCAAACCAGGGCAAATGCCCTCCTGCGCAGAAATAGGGGTAATGGGGGTTTTGCCTGGCATCATAGGTAGTCTGCAAGCAAGTGAAGCAATAAAAATAATTTGCGGAATCGGGGAGGTTTTAAGCGGAAAAGCATTTCTTTTTAACGCCCTAAACTTAGATTCAAACCTTATTGAAATCGGCCTTGAGCCAAAGAACCTGGAAATAACTTCATTAGAAAGCCATTCGATTTCATGCAAATTTAACGAAGAAATTAAACAGGTTTCGCCCAAGGAGTTTTATTCAATTAACGCTGAAGAATGGCAAGTAATTGATGTAAGGCAACCGGATGAATATTACATGAGAAATATTGGTGGAAAGAATATTCCGCTAAGCGAAATTGAAAATCGTTTGGATGAATTTCATGCTGATAAAAATATTCTTATCCATTGTCAAAGCGGACGAAGAAGTGATAAAGCAATTCGAATTCTAAAGGATAAAATGCCTGATTTAAAGGTTTTTAACCTCCAAGGTGGGATAGAGGCCATTAAAAAGTAATCAGGTTACTTCCTCCGCCTACTGAAAATAAACCCTAAGGCTGTTCCTAATGCAATTCCATAAAGTGTATTGTCCATAGATGCACCGATAGCGGCACCGATTGTAATTCCCATCACAATAATTAACCGAGGTTTGTTCATCTGGTAAAAGTAAGAATATTTAATATTCCCTTTTCGCTATGGGACGAAGCTTAATGATTTTTAGAAAGTGAAGCACTTTAATGGTAATGTAGGTTGGGTCAATCTCAAACCAACGGTATCCAAAATTAGGGTTAGTTCCTCTTTTATGATGATTGTTGTGGTAGCTTTCGCCCATCATTAGAAAATCGAAAGGAAGGAAGTTTTTAGAGGTGTCTTTTACCTTAAAGTTGGTGTAACCATACTTGTGGGAAAACCAATTTATTATTGCACCGTGTAGTGGTCCCATTGCAAAATGTAGAGGAAGTAAAAGGAACATCCACCATTGTGTGGCAAAAGCTATATAAAATGCTATATATGCGGCTATCCATGCTAGCCTGACAAGTTTATGTGAAGCGAATTTCTCAAATAAATGCCAATCTGGTAAGTCCTTTAAAAATTTTGGGTCAATGGCGGCTTCTCTTTTAAAAATAGAATGGTAAATCCCTTTTGTACGCCACATCATTGAGAATATGTTGTCGTCGTATTTTGGAGAGTGTGGGTCATTTTCAGTATCCGCGAAAGCGTGGTGCATGCGGTGCATTGCCCCGTAAGCATATCCCGATAAATAAGAAGATCCTTGGAATATCCAGCTTGAAAAATTGAAAATTTTCTCCCACGTTTTGGACATCGTAAACATACGATGAGCGGCATATCTGTGTAAATAAAAAGTCTGAAAAAAAAGAGACATGTACCAGTGTGCAAGAAAGAAAATAAGAATAATCATTAACGGAAATTTATTAAAAAGTAAAAACGTGTTTTACCTCTTTTTGTTTGATAATGCAAAAGTACAGACAATAAATTCTTGGTACGATTGTCGAATTACATTTTCACACAATTTTGACAAATTGACGTAACCCAAAAGGGGAGTGGCACATAAAAACCAGCATTATCTGAAATTATGGCACAAAAAATCCCGTGGCATAGCCTTTGACCGTTACGGGTAGATTAACCAAAAAATAAAAAACATGTCAATTCAACAAGGTACTATTAACGTACAAACGGAAAATATTTTCCCTATAATCAAGAAATTTCTTTATTCTGATCACGAAATTTTTTTACGTGAACTTGTAAGTAACGCAGTTGATGCTAACCAAAAAATGAAAGCCCTAACGAGTTTAGGTGAATTCAAAGGTGAGCTAGGCGATTTAAAAGTTTCTGTTTCGCTTGACGCGGATAAAGGCACATTAACTATTAGTGATACTGGTATCGGTATGTCGGCTGAGGAGATTGATAAATACATCAATCAAATTGCTTTTTCTGGTGCAGAAGAATTTGTTCAAAAATATAAGGACAAAGCAGAGGAAACTAATGCAATTATTGGGCATTTCGGATTAGGGTTCTACTCTGCATTTATGGTTTCTAAGAAAGTTGAAATCATCACTAAATCACACACTGAGTCTGAGGCTGTTCGTTGGGAATGTGATGGTTCGCCAAACTTCACTATTGAAAAATCTGATCGTACTGAGCGTGGTACTGACATCATTCTTCATATTGCTGATGATTCAAAAGAATTTTTAGAAAATGGAAGAATCCAGGGTATTTTAGATAAGTACTGCAAGTTTTTGCCAATTCCAGTAGTTTTTGGAACTCGTTCTGAAAGCGTGCCTGATGGTGAAGATAAAGACGGAAAACCACAAACTAAGTCGGTTGACGTTCCTAACCAAGTGAACAATCCAGTTCCAGCGTGGACAAAAGCTCCAATGGATTTAAAGACTGAAGATTATAACGACTTCTATCGTGAGATTTATCCGATGAACTTCGACGATCCGTTGTTTCACATTCACTTAAATGTAGATTATCCGTTCAACTTAACGGGTATTCTTTATTTCCCTAAGCTAAAAGAGAATTTCGAGGTACAAAAGAACAAGATTCAGCTTTACAGCAATCAGGTCTTTATTACTGATAACGTAGAAGACATCGTTCCTGAATTTTTAACCCTATTACATGGTGTTATTGATTCTCCAGATATCCCACTTAACGTTTCTCGTTCATACTTACAAAGCGACAGTAACGTAAAGCGTATTTCTAACCATATTTCGAAGAAGGTTTCTGACAAATTAGGAGAGATGTACAAGAATGATCGCGCTGATTTCGAACAGAAATGGGAGGATATCAAAGTTTTTATCCAATACGGAATGCTTTCGGAGGATAAATTTTACGACAGAAGTAATGGGTTTGCATTGTATAAAAATGTGGATGGAAAATACTTTACGTTCGAGGAGCTTTCTGAAAAAATCAAAGCAAATCAGACTGATAAGGATGGAAAGGTAATTTACCTTTATGCTTCAAACACTGACGAGCAACATAGTTATATTCAATCTGCAAAGAATAAAGGATATGATGTTATAATCATGGACGGTCCTTTGGCTAGCCATATTGTAACTAAGCTTGAGCAAAAGCATGAAAACATTTCTTTCGCACGTGTAGATAGTGATACAATTGAAAAGCTAATCAATAAGGAAGAGGAAATCCCATCTAAACTTTCTGACAAGGAAAAAGAAGAGTTAAAGCCAGTTATCGAGGAAGTTGTTGAAAAGACAAAATTTCATGTAGTAATTGAAAGCTTAAACGAATCTGATACTCCAATCCAAATCACTCGAACTGAGTTTATGCGACGTATGAAGGAGCAGCAAATGACCGGTGGTGGTGGAATGCAAATGTTTGGAAATATGCCGGAAACTTTCAACTTGGTAGTTAACGGAAATCACCCCTTGTTCCAAAAGGTATTAAAGGAGAAAGATGCCAAAAAACGTAATAAAATTGTAAAACAAGCCGCTGATTTAGCACTATTGTCTCAAAACATGCTAAAAGGTGAAGAGTTAACAAATTTCATAAAGAGAAGCATCGATTTGATTAAATAATTAATCATTTTACAAATATTAAAAGGAGCCTATATATAGGCTCCTTTTTTTATGATTTTTTTTTTATCTTTCCCTTACCTCCTTTTACCGAAACCTAAAATTATAACTTATGCTTGGTCACTATCAAAAAAAGAGGGATAAAAATGCGCCGCCCATTACCCTTCTATCTGTGGGGTTTAAAAATAATTTTTTAATCGATAAAAATCTAAAAAATCTTGCCGATTTTAATTCATTAGGGAATGTAACAATTTGGAAAACTGGCATGTCCATTATTGCTAAAGAGAAGCCGGCTGTTGTTTATGTTAATATGAAATTTTTCTCATTAGGCTATATGTTGCCTACATATTTCAAGGAAATTGACACGAAATTTATTGGGGTTTGCAAGGATCTTGAACAAGTTGCTGAGGCTTACAAGAATAATTTCCTATTTGCCTTTGAATGGGATTCTTGGGATGAATTCTTTGAGATTTCATTGGAAAGTATAAAGCAGTATCATTCAAGATCAATTAGGAAAAGCGATTTCGAAAATAAATTTTTTGGACAATTTTCATTTCACTCTAGATTAATAGCCCCGACAAAATCAGGGTTTTCAGTTTTGAAAATTAGGGAAATAGATTTTTTGGAGTCTGAGCTTCACAATACCTTAATTTATTATTGTGGAAAACGAGCCCGAGTTTTTTTAAGCCTTAATAGGTTTGAGGAGATGCTTTTCAAGTTTAATTTTAGAAGGGTTCACAAATCTTTTCTTGTCAATATGAATAATGTCAGTGAATATAGGCGCAGCGGGAAGGAGATTTTAATAGTTGGAAACCATGAAGTCATGGTTAGTCACCGAAAACGACCAGAAATAAATCAATTTTTAAAATCAGAAAATTGCCTTATTCGAAAGTACAATCTTCCACCTTTTTGACAAAATTTCTTACACTAGATTTTCTTCCCATAATGTAGATTATGTCGTCGCACTTTAAAGTTAAATCAGGGGTGATAAGGTAAAGAGTTTTGTCCCTTCGGGTCAAAGCAACTAATTGGATTCCAAAATTCTCCCTTAATTTTAAATGGGCTAAAGCCTTGTTTTTAAACTTATCAGGCCACCACGCCAATTTCACAGAGGTAATCTCTAAATTGGGTAATTTTTGATGCACTAACATGGCTTTCGCCGAGGTGGAAGCTTCTGAATAAAAGGATTTCCTTAAATGATCTTCAATTCGATGAATTTCATTTTGGGCTACCAAATACCTTCCTAAAACCCTTGTGAAAATATTCAACGATGCTTCAAACTCCTCAGGAATACTTTCGTTGGCACCATTTTTTAGATGAAGTTCCCTATCTGTAGCATACCTTGATTTGGTAATAATATAGGCATGAGGGTTCTTTTTCCTGATAAGCTTTACCATTTCGGGAATAATATTAGGATCGGAAATAGCGATTACCACAACTTTTGCCTTATGAATTTGAAGAATCTTTAAATTGTCTTCCCGCATAGCATCACCGTAAAAGATAGGCTCCCCATTCGCCTGTTCACGATTTACCGTTTCGGCATTTAGCTCTAAAATTCGAATGGGAATCTGGTTGGTTTTAGCAATGTTAGACATTTGTTTACCAGTAAAACCATAGCCGATTATTGCAATATGTTCTTCGATGGTTGGTGCCGATTCAGTTTCGTGCTTTTCTTCTAGTTTCTGAATGTTTCCCAGCCTTATTCTTATAGAATTTGGTAATGTAATAGTTATTATTTTTCTGGCCCATTCAGATGATTTATTAATGGCAAATGGAGTTAATGCCATAGTTAAAATTGAAGTTGCTAAAAACAATCTATACGTGTGCTCATCTAAAAGTTCATTTTCCAAGCCTACGCTAGCTAAAATGAAAGAGAATTCTCCAACCTGAAAAAGAATAAATCCAACCATTATTGAATTTCTCAACGATTGGCCTGAGAAAATAGAAGCCATGGTTGCTGAGAAAAACTTTATTGCAAAAATCCCAATCGTAATTAAAGAAATGGTGAGGATATTGCTTGCGAAAAAACTTACCTCCAACAACATTCCTATGGAAACAAAAAATATCCCTGTAAAGACTTCTTTAAAGGGTAATAACATACCTGAAGCATCATGGGTGTAATCCGACTCGGATATCATTAGCCCTGCTAAAAAGGCGCCTAATGAAAGGCTAAGTCCTACCTCAGATGTTAGCCAAGCAGTAGAAAGACAAAGGGTAATTAAAAAGAATAGCAGGAGCTCGCGGCTTTTGGAGCGTGCTATGATGGCTAAAAGCTTAGGAATAATAAATCTCCCCGCAATTACTACTGTTCCAACAACCAAAATGGCTTTGCCAATAACGATTAAAAAATTTAATCCGCCTCCACTTTTTCCTGCCAATAGTGGAATAATAAGCATAAGTGGAACAACCATTAAATCTTGGAATATTAATATTCCAAGTGACATTCTTCCTTGTGGAGCATCAGTTTCCCCACGTTCAGCTAACTGATTCAGAATAATTGCGGTTGAACTAAGGGTTAAAATTATCCCAAAAAATAGTCCAAGGTTAAAGGAATAGCCCATTCCCATAATTACCGCTGAAGAAAGAAACAAAGTTAGAATCAATTGAGTCCCCCCACCAGTTAAAAGTGCTCGTTTCATGGAAAATAATTTGGAAAGAGAAATTTCCGTTCCAATCATGAAAAGAAGTAAAATCACCCCAGTTTCAGCCATAAGCTCAACCTCATGAATACCACTAATTAAACTAAATCCTCCAGGCCCACAAACCACACCAGTGATAAGAAAACCTATTAGTGAGGGTAGCTTAATTTTTTTACATAAAAGTATCACAGGAATCGATAATCCCATGATTATTACTAAGTCTTTTATGATCTGGAAATCCATTGATTTTCTTATTATTTAATTCTATTCCAAAATTACATTTAATTAAATTTTTAAAAGGTTGATTTTGGAACGATTAATGGTCAAATTGCAGGTAATTTGGCTATAAAGTATAAAAATGAAGGTATTGAAATTCGGGGGAACTTCCGTTGCCACCGTAGAAAGTATAAAAAGTGTTCTTGAAATTGTAAAACAAGAAAGTGCAACTTCGAAAGTTTGCATAGTGTTATCCGCCTTGGGTGGGGTCACCAACGAATTGATAGGAATAGCAAATCAAGCCTCGGAAGCCGACGAAACCTATTTAGGTAGATTCGAAAATCTAAGAAATAGGCATTTTGAAACTGCTAAAGGTTTGGTTGACCCTAAATTTCAAAGTCCGCTTATCGCTGAAATAAAAATTCAATTCAATCGTATTGAGGAACTTCTACTTGCAATATTCTTGTTAAGGGAGGTTAGTGAGAAAACTTACCATGAGCTAGTAAGTTTCGGAGAACGTTTAAGTGTGAGGATTGTAACACATGCGGCAATTTCTTCAGGAATGGAGAAAGTGACTTTTGATGCAGGTGGAATAATTGTAACTGAAAATTCTACCCAAGGGCAAATAATAGCCAAGAAAGAAACTTTAAAGAACATCACTAATTTTCTTAAAACCGATCACCAGATTTTTGTTGTTCCAGGCTTTGTAGCTCAGGATATAAACGGAAATCTTACCACTTTGGGTAGAGGTGGATCGGATTATAGTGCAGCGATAATATCGGGTGCCATTGAAGCTGTGGTTTTGGAAATTTGGACCGATGTTAACGGGGTTTTAACGGCCAATCCAACAGCTGTTAAAGACGCCATTACGATTAATCATTTAAGCTATGAGGAAGCGATGGAGCTTTCTTATTTTGGCGCCAAAGTTATTTATCCGCCAACTATACAGCCTGCACTGGAGAAAAGCATACCGCTATTGATTAAAAACACATTTAACCCTAGCCACCCCGGAACATATATTTCAAAGGTTAGACCTGATTCTGATAAAACGGTCAAAGGGATTACTTCGATAGGAGCAGTGGCGTTAATTACCCTTTCCGGAAAAGGTATGGTTGGGAAAAGGGGAGTTGCATCAAGGTTCTTTAGTGCTCTAAGTGCAGGGGGGATTAATGTAATTCTTATTTCGCAAGCATCAAGTGAACACTCGATTACTATAGCAATAGAAAAAGCGCAACAAAAATTAGCTGAAGAGCTTATTATTGAAGAATTCCAATTAGAAATTAAAGCAAAGCAAATTGATAAGCCTAAAGTTGAAGTAAACCGAGTAATTGTGGCTGTAGTTGGTCAAAGTATGCGCAATACCCCTGGGATTTCCGGAAAACTTTTCGGTGAGCTAGGATCCAATGGAATTAACGTTCATGCCATCGCCCAAGGGACTTCTGAGCTAAACATTTCCTTTGTAATTAACAAAGACGACGAACATAAGGCTTTAAATGTAATTCATGAATCCTTTTTCCTTTCAGAACGCAGGGTGATTAACGTGTTTTTAACTGGAATTGGAACGGTTGGTAAAACATTTTTAAATCAGTTGAAATTACAAAGGGACTGGTTGTTGAAAAACCGGAAAATTGAGGTCCGTTTGACAGGGCTTAGTAACTCAAAGAAAGTAATATTTGCACGACAGGGCATAAATCTAGATAATCCCGTTGGCTTGTTATTAGAAGATGGGGAGCCACTTATCCTTGAAAATTTACCGAGGCAAATAAAGAAACTGAATTTAAGGAATTCAGTATTTGTGGATTTAACCGCTAGCCCTCAAGTTTCTTCCATTTATCATGAAATACTTGATAAAAGTGTGTCAATTGTAACGGCCAATAAAATTGCAGTTTCCTCAAAGTATGAGGATTACAAAAAACTTACTGCCTTGGCTCGTCACCGTAAGGTTAAATTCTTATTTGAAACCAATGTAGGCGCTGGTCTGCCAATTCTTAGTACGCTTAATGATTTGAAAAGCAGTGGAGATGAAATAGTGAAAATTGAAGCCGTTTTAAGCGGAACATTAAACTATATTTTCAGTGAGGTTGAAAGTGGCGCCAAATTCAGTGATGCGTTAAAAGATGCAAAAGCTAAGGGGTATTCAGAGCCAGACCCTCGAGAGGATTTAAGCGGAATGGATGTGGCGAGGAAAATTATTATCCTAGCCCGTGAATCTGGATATGAAATTGAACCTATTGAAATTAAAGTTACCCCTCCAATTCCACAATCAATAATGGATGCAAGTTGCATGGATGAGTTTTGGAAGAAATTAGAGAATTGGGATGCCGATTTTGAAAAGCTAAAAAAGGAAGCGGTTAAAAATAAATTGAAATTTAGGTTTGTGGCCACATTAAATAATGGCGCTTGTGAGGTTGGTCTTAAGCAAGTGGGGGAGAGTAGTCCACTTGCAGCTTTGGAAGGGACAGATAATCTTGTTTTGTTCTATTCTAGAAGATATTCTACTCAACCACTTACGGTGAAAGGTCCGGGAGCTGGGGCAGAAGTAACTGCTGGGGGTGTTTTTGCCGATGTGATTAGAATTGTATAAATGAAAAAGAGTGTAAAAATATTTGCTCCTGCCACTGTGGCTAATGTAGGTCCGGGATTTGATGTCCTTGGGCTTTGCTTGGAGGCCCCAGGGGATATTCTGGAAGTCCGATTGAATGACACTGGTGAGTTAAAAATTATTAATGAAGCAACCGGGATTAACCTCCCAACACAACCTGAAAAAAACTGCGCGAGTGTTTCCATTTCAGTTATGTTAAACCGATTAAAAAGTAAGCAGGGATTTGATTTAATATTTAAAGAAAAAATCAAGCCAGGAAGTGGAGTTGGCTCAAGTGCAGCAAGTGCTGCGGGAGCGGTTTACGGAGCTAATTTATTGCTTGGCGAGCCTTTTACCCGAAAGGAACTAGTAGAGTTTGCAATGTATGGCGAACAAGCCATTGATGGGGCGCTTCATGCAGATAACGTTGCCCCATGTTTATTAGGAAACTTTATTCTAATAAGTAATAATATCCCACTTAGAATTGTGGAAATTCCAGCTCCCGCCGATTTACATATTACGGTTGTACATCCTCAAATAGAATTAAGGACTGAAGTTTCAAGGGCAGTAATAAAAAAGCATGTGGCTTTTTCTGATGCCGTAAAACAGGCCGGTAATCTTGCAGGAATGATTGCTGGATTGTATACAAATGATTTAAATTTAATTGGCAATTCAATGAAGGATCATTTGGTTGAACCTCATAGGTCAGTTTTAATTCCAGGATTCCAGAAAGCAAAAGAGTATGCTGTGGAATGTGGAGCAATTGGGTGTTCAATTTCAGGTGCAGGGCCTAGTGTTTTCGCGTTTAGTAAATCACCAGCCGAAGCCAAAAAAATAGCGGTAAAATGGAGTGATTTATATCATAAATTAGAAATTGACGCAAAGGTTTTTGTTTCAAAAGTTGATAGACAAGGAGTTAGAGAGATTTAAAATGATTAATTTTTATAGTACCAACCAAAAAGCACCAAAAGTTTCATTAAAAGAAGCTGTTCTTAATGGCCTAGCCCCAGATGGTGGCCTTTATTTCCCAGAGGTGATCCCGACATTATCGAATGATTTTTTCAATAAACTTCCGTCATTATCTTTTCAAGAAATTGGGATAGAGGTCGCAACTCCTTTTCTTAATGGGCTTGCCTCAAAGGCCGAAATCGAAACCATGGTAAATGAATCCATGAATTTCCCAATTGTTCTAAATGAACTTTCTGACGGCACGGTTTCTCTTGAGTTATTTCACGGACCTACATTAGCCTTTAAGGATGTAGGGGCTCGATTTATGTCGAGATTACTTAGGCATTTTGTGAAAGATCTAAACAATGAACTTCATATTTTAGTCGCAACCAGTGGCGATACGGGCAGCGCTGTTGCTTCTGGATTTCATAAGGTAGATGGAATACGAGTTACTATCCTTTATCCAAAAGGAAAGGTAAGCCCGCTTCAGGAAAAGCAATTAACCACCTATGGTGATAATGTTCAGGCTATTGAGATTGATGGAACATTTGATGATTGTCAACGCTTGGTGAAAACCGCCTTTGGTGATTCTAAATTATCGGAGGAGCTTAATCTAACTTCGGCAAATTCAATAAATTTCGCGCGACTGCTACCTCAATCGTTTTACTATTTTTATTGTAATAGACTGGTTCAAAAAGGGGAGGGACTTGTGGTTTCGGTTCCTAGCGGTAATTATGGAAATATCACTGCGGGCTTAATTGGCCATAAAATGGGTTTGCCCATTAAAAAGTTTGTTGCTGCATCTAACGCAAATTCAATAGTGCCCCAGTTTCTGGACACCGGAGATTTTAATCCTAGGGCATCGATTCAAACCTATAGCAATGCTATGGATGTTGGGAATCCAAGTAACTTTCCAAGAATGATGGAGATTTTCAGTAATGACCATAAGGCTTTCGCCGAAAAGATAAGCTCAGGAATCTTGAATGACCAACAAAACTTAGAAGCAATTAGAGCTTGTTTAAAAGAGAATGATTACCTGACTGACCCACACGGAGCAATCGGCTGGTCGGTGCTTAAAAGCCAGTTAAAACAAGGTGAAAAAGGGGTGTTTTTAGAGACGGCTCACCCGGCGAAATTTATTGAAATAATGGCTATGGCTGTTCCAATTGAAATTAAGCTGCCAAAGGTATTGGCTGAAATTTCAAAAAAGGATGGAGTCTCGATTCCTTGTGAAAATGATTATGGAGCTTTAATTGAAATATTAAAAGCATAAAAAAGCCTCGATTCATTTGAATCGAGGCTTTTTTGTTTCTAGTTCACCCGTCACGACTCGAACCTTCCCGACAAGAAGGTGGGATGCTTTAATCAGTTTGGTGGTAAAATTTGATGCAAAAAAAAAGTCCGAGATTTTCATCTCAGACTTTAATTCTTTGTACACCCACCAGGACTCGAACCTGGAACCTACTGCTTAGAAGGCAGTTGCTCTATCCAGTTGAGCTATGGGTGCTCATTGTGTCGGGGTGGCAGGATTCGAACCTGCGACCTCCTGCTCCCAAAGCAGGCGCGATAACCGGGCTACGCTACACCCCGAACTAGGGTAAAACCTCGCGGAGAGAGGGGGATTCGAACCCCCGGAACCGATTTCTCAGTTCAACAGTTTAGCAAACTGACCCTTTCAGCCACTCAGGCACCTCTCCGATTGGACTGCAAATATAGGGTGCTTTATTTAAACTTCAAAATAGCTAGAGCAAAAAAAACTACAATTTTATTTAAAAACCCGCTTTTTTGCTTAGCCAAGTTGATCTTTGTTCTTCTTAATTATTGTAGGTCAAATCTTTACTGAAAATGTATAGTGTTTTAATTAATTGAAAAAAAAAATAAAAAATTAAAGCCTAATTTTACTTAGGCTTATAATGCGGGTAATTCAAGTTTCGTGACCGACGCTTTTAGGTTGTAAATAAATCTTTTATTACTGGTTTATCTTAAGATTCATTTTGAAGTATTATTAAAATTTAAATAAAAATATCGTCTAGTATGCTTGATGGAAAATTGAAAGAAAATATTTCAATGGAGTGTCGGTACCGACCTATTTAGCTCTGAAACTATATTCTTTTCCTGAGGGTTACGGTAATGTTTTTTGACTTGTCAGTCTAAATCGGATTTTAAATGGCTATAAATTTTAAGGATATTTTGAAGCAAAAAAAAGGAGGGTACTCCGTAGTATTCTCCTTTTTGCTTAACCAGAATAGCTTGTTTTTTTTAACTCTACTAAAAGTTTGTTCTGAACTATTAATTAGTGTTTAAAAATCTACTAGTTCTTAAATAGTAAAACATTTACAATTCACTATTAAAAAGTATCACGCCAAACCCTTGAGACTAGATTATTTTTTTTTGATCTGGATATTCTATTCGTACATGATAAATGCTATAAAGCATTTTCTTTAGGATTTTGGTGACTTTGGTTAAATCGCCAAGTGTTATGTTGGCATTAATCAATTGTTTCTGATTCATTTTAGATTCTATAATTCGGTCTACCGTTGAATTTATTGCTTCGGCGTCTGGGTCCTTAAGGGACCTTGAGGCTGCTTCTACCGAATCTGCTAGCATTAATACAGCGGTCTCCTTTGTGAATGGAATAGGACCTGGGTAGATGAATTTTTTTTCGTCTACAAATTCTTCAGGGAAATTTTTCAGGTAATTTTGATAAAAATATTCAACTCTTGTATTGCCATGGTGAGTTTTAATAAAATCAATTAAGCACTCTGGTAGACCTGCCTCTTCAGCCATTTCTATTCCATCATAAACATGGTTTATTATTATTTCGGCACTTTTATCAAATGAAAGTTTGTCGTGAGGATTTCTTTCTTTTTGCTGATTCTCAATAAAATATTCCGGATGAGCCATTTTACCTATATCATGGTAAAGGGCTCCTGCTCTTACCAAAATAGGATTTCCTCCAATAGCATAAATTGCAGCCTCAGCTAAATTTGCCACTTGCAATGAATGTTGAAACGTACCTGGGGCTTTGAATGAAAGCTCCCTTAATAATGGATTGTTTGCATTGGTTAACTCCAATAATGTCATATCTGAGGTTATCCCAAAAAGCCTTTCAAAAAGGTATATTAATGGGTAGGCAAGTAGGGATAATACTACACTTACAAAAAACCAACTAACATTTCTCCAAGGAACGGTTAAGATATCCCCCGACTTTATTAATGATAATCCCGTAAAACATAAAGCATAGGTTGCAAAAATAAATCCAGCAGAAAAGAAGTACTGACTCCTTTTGGAGACATTCACCATGCTGAAAATACTTACCACTCCAGCCACAAATTGATAAAAAATAAATTCAAATCCGTTTGGCATTGAAAATCCAAGAATTAGAATAATTATTAAATGGATAAACAATGCTATCCTAGAATCAAACAATACCCGAATAATTATGGGAACCAAACAATAGGGTAGAAGATAGACCGACGGTAGATTAAATTTTAAAGCCCAAGTTACCATCACAATCATACTGGTTATAATGAGTAGGATTAAGAATAAGGATCTAGTTGAATTGTATAGGTCTTGTCGAATAAAGAATAAAAACAACCCTAAGATGGTAATTAATAGGGTTACAATAATTAACCTCCCAGCATTTACTCCAAAGGTTTTTTGAGAAATCCCAGAGTTTTGAGCGATTTCCTCCTCAAGATTTTGAAGCATTCTATATTTTTCAGGTGTAATTCTGTCACCTGTGGAAATAATAACCTCACCTTTTTGAATTAATCCTTCGGTTTCTGGCAAGAACTCAAGTTGTTGGGTAATTAATAAGGTTGTTAGTATTGAATCAAATTCAAAATTAGGTTCAAGCTTTGTATTAATCACTGAGATTAATGCAACCTTATCACTTTCATCGATTACTTGAGAAATTCTACCTTTTAAAAATTGACCAATGCTTTCCTTAGTTATTAATGAGCCAATGTTTTTCCTATAGGTTTGCTTGTTTTTAAGGATTTCAATTACTGTTATTTTTCCTTGATGGCTTTGGTCAATCTTAAAATAACCTTGATCCAATATTTCTTTAGTTAGCCGAGCACCTTCCTCTAATATGGTTCCATACTCGATCCGTTGCGATTCAATAGATGAGTTCAATTCTAGGTTTCGTTTCAGCTCATTTTTTATCCTAAAAACCTCTTTAGAAGCATTTAAATCAGATCTTTTATAAATAGGAAGGGTAGAGGATGATATTTCATTCTTCTCCTCATTTAATTGGGAAGGTGATTTTTTTAAAGCATAATCAAATGGGGAGGTTAATGTGGAATGTCTCCATGTTTTTCCTTTTTCGTATTCATATTGAAATCGTTCTCCCTTGGGAAGTACAAAATGAATAACTGCGATAGTTAAAACAATCAGCAGAATGCGGACTATTTGAGCATATTTTATTACCAAGTTTTGCCCTAATGGCGAAAGCTTAAAATTCATCGAAAGGGAAATTTTATTTACACCAAAGTTATAATTATTAATCTATTGGACCCGCGCTGGTTTTTAATATTGATAACACGTCAAAAACCATTAACTTGCGCCTTCATTTTTACTGCCAATTATTAAAAATACATCAATAAAATTTCAAAAGAATGAACGAAGTATATATTGTTGGAGCTGCGAGAACTCCAATTGGAAGTTTCGGCGGAAGCCTTGCAACTGTTTCTGCAACAAAATTAGGTGCTACTGCCATTAAAGGTGCTTTAGCTAAAGCAGGAATTGACGCGAAAGAAGTTCAAGAAGTTATCATGGGTAATGTAATGAGCGCTAATCTTGGTCAGGCTCCTGCTCGTCAAGCAGCTATGTTTGCAGGAATCGATCATTCCGCTCCGTGTACAACTGTGAATAAAGTTTGTGCCTCAGGTACCAAAGCTATCATGTTAGCTGCGCAGTCAATTATGTTAGGTCATAATGATGTGGTTGTTGCTGGTGGTATGGAAAATATGTCAAGTGTTCCTCATTACTTTCCTCAAGCTAGGACAGGTATTAAATTAGGTGATGGAAAAATTGTTGACGGATTAGTGAAAGACGGCCTTTGGGATGTTTATAATGATTACCACATGGGTAATGCTGCTGAGCTTTGTGCTAAAGAATGCGGAATTACTCGTGAAGACCAAGATAACTTCGCAATTGAGTCATATAAAAAATCGGCGCAAGCCTGGGATGCTGGAAATTTTGATAACGAAGTAGTTCCTGTTGAGATTGAAACAAGAAAAGGAACTATTACTGTTGCAAAGGACGAAGAGTATTCAAATGTGAAATTTGATAAAATCCCTCAATTACGTCCTGTTTTTCAAAAGGATGGGACTGTAACAGCAGCAAATGCGAGTACATTAAATGATGGCGCAGCAGCGTTGGTGTTAATGAGCAAAGCAAGAATGGAAGCTTTAGGCTTAAAACCGATTGCTAAAATCACGGGATTTGCCGATGCAGCACAAGCTCCTGAATGGTTCACTACTGCTCCTTCAAAAGCTATCCCGAAAGCGATTTCAATGGCTGGAATTTCAGCTTCAGATGTTGATTTCTACGAAATTAACGAAGCATTTTCAGTTGTTTCTTTGGCTAACAACAAAGAATTAAATCTTGACAATGCTAAAGTAAACGCCTTCGGTGGTGCGGTGTCTCTTGGTCATCCATTAGGGTGCTCAGGTGCAAGAATCGTAGTTACTTTATTGTCTGTCCTTGCTCAAAAGGGCGGAAAAGTTGGAGTTGCCGGAATTTGTAACGGTGGAGGTGGTGCTTCAGCCCTTGTGGTTGAAATGGCCTAATTATACTACAATTAATTTTTAGAAGTTATAAAGTAATATGAGACTAATTAAGTTCATAATACTAAGCGTTGGAATCTGTGCCTATTGCGGTTTATCTGCAAAAGCGCAGATTCCTACTTTTAGCCCAAAGCTCTATGTTTTTCAAGATTCACTCACGAACCTTGGAAAAAAGATGCTTAATGACACCGAAGGCTTAGAAAGAAAAAATGCAACCTACCTGTTTATTAAAACATTAGTTAGCGCGTTAAAGCTTCCTAATTCATTCGATTTTCCTTTTGATTCAATAAAATATGTAGCAATAATCAATTCCCCTGATAATTCGTTCCGCATATTTAATTGGCACCATTTAAATGACGATAAAACTTATCGTTATTATGGGGCAATTCAAGTAAATAACGCGGAAAAATTGGAGCTGTACCCCTTAGTGGATTATTCCCCTTTTATTTCCGAATTGGAGGATACTGTCACAAATAATGGAAAATGGTTTGGCGCACATTATTATGAAATAATCCCTAAAAAATACAAGGGTGATAAGAATTACATTCTTTTAGGATGGAAAGGAAATTCTCGTCAATTAACTCAAAAGGTGATTGAGGTGCTTTCCTTTAATGAAAATGGAAAGCCGATTTTTGGTGCACCTATTTTTAATCATAATAAAAAGACTAAGTCAAGGGTTGTATTTCAATTCACTTCCAATGCAAACATGCTATTAAGATATGATGAAGACGAGGATCGTATTATTTTCGATCATCTTTCACCACCAAATCCTAATACTACGGGAATGTTTGAAACTTATGGACCAGATTTAAGTTACGACGCATTGGAATATAAAAGGGGACAATGGACCCATATTGAAAACTTGGATCTAAGAAATAAGAAAAATCGATTGGATAAATTTAAACCAGGATCATTAAAGGAGAAATCTGACTCTGAAAGTAAGTTTTACCTGGATTAATCAATCTTTTAATTATAGAATTTTCCCTTAAGATTAATTCTTGAGTAGCCTTACTGTGCATCCATATTTTGACAGCCCAAATTTCATAATTTTCATGGAATAACCTAATTTGGTCAATTGGAAATTAAACCCCACATCAAAAAATAATAAATGAAAAGAATATTCCTATTTGGATGGCTAATGTGTTTAGCTATTATTTCGGCAACAGCCCAATCTACTCAGCTTATTGAACCAACACTAGACGATATTTTTTCGAATGGCACATTTAGGGCCAAAATGGTTTATGGTCTTATACCTTTAAATGATGGCGAGAAATACGCAACTATGGAGCGTGGGGAAAATGGCACTACTAGTATTGTTGCTTGGTCTTATAAAACAGGAAAAGTGGTGGATACGCTTGTAAGCGGAACCACGCTTAAAAAATTAAATGATGGTGAAGCCATTCGTTTTTTTAATTATAAATTCAGTGCCGACGAAAATAAGGTGCTTTTAGGAACTGATCGTGAACAAATTTATCGCCATAGCACCCGTGAAAACAATTACGTTTTCAACTTAGAGACAAAAAAACTTAGTGCCTTAAGTGAAAAAGGTAAACAAAGCTTCGCCGACTTTAACCCACTTGGAAATAAGGTTGCCTTTGTAAGGAACAATAATCTTTTTATTAAGGATTTAACTACCAAAAGTGAAAAACAAATTACCGAAGATGGTGAATGGAATAAGATATTAAATGGTGGAACTGACTGGGTTTACGAAGAAGAGTTCGCATTTACAAAAGCTTGGTTCTGGTCACCTAGCGGGAAGAAAATTGCATTCTACAAATTTGATGAGGAAAGGGTAAAGCAGTTTAACATGGCAATGTATGGTGAGCTTTATCCAAAAGATTATGAATTTAAATATCCTAAAGCTGGTGAAGATAATGCCATTGTAAGCATTCACCTTTATGATATGGTTTCAGGTAAAACCACTTCAGTAGATATAGGCTCAGAAACTAACCAATACATTCCAAGAATGCAGTGGACACGTGATGAAAACATGTTATGTGTACGAAGAATGAATCGCTGGCAGAATAAATTGGAATTTTTAATGGTAGATGCTAAAACTGGGAAATCAAAAGTTATCCTAACAGAAGAAAACAAAGCATATATCGATATTAACGACAATGTTTTTTTCCTTGAAGATGGTAATTCTTTTATTTTAACTAGTGAAAAAGATGGTTTTAACCATGTTTTCCTTTATGATATGGAGGGAAATCAAATTTCTCAATTGACAAAAGGAAGGCATGAGGTAACAGACTTCTATGGAATTAATGAGAAAAAAGGAATGGTGTTTTACCAAGCAGCTTTCCCAACGCCAATGGATCGTGCGGTTTTTAGTGCAAAACTAAACGGAAAAGGAAGTGAGCTTATTTCAAAAGAAGGTGGTACAACAACATCAAGCTTTAGCAATGATTTTTCTTATTCAATGAATTATTACAGCAATGCTAATAACCCTTATGTTATATCGGTAAATGATTCTAAAGGAAAAGTGGTCCGTGAAATTGAGAACAACAAAGAGTTGAAAGAGAAAATGGCGGGCTATAAACTTGGGAAGAAAGAGTTTTTAACCATAGAAACCACCTTAGGCGATAAATTAAATGCCTGGATGGTAAAGCCTTTAGACTTTGATAAAAATAAAAAGTACCCAGTGATGATGTATGTATATGGTGGGCCAGGTTCACAAACTGTACAAAATCGTTGGGGAGGTTCTCGCGACTTATGGAATCAAATGTTAGCCAATGAAGGGTACATTGTGGTTTCGGTTGACAATCGCGGAACTGGAGGAAGAGGTGAAGCATTCAAAAAATCCACCTACTTAAACTTGGGAAAACTTGAAGCTATCGATCAAATCGA
Organism: Sphingobacteriales bacterium; assembly: GCA_047635375.1. Lineage (GTDB taxonomy): Bacteria > Bacteroidota > Bacteroidia > Sphingobacteriales > Sphingobacteriaceae > JBLIKP01. The sequence continues at coordinate 63,321 of JBLIKP010000002.1, forward strand.
AGCAGGAAAGTGGTTGGCAAAACAATCTTACGTTGATGCTGGAAGAATAGGAATTTGGGGATGGAGTTTTGGAGGATATATGTCGTCTCTTTGTATCGCTAAAGGTGCTGATGTGTTTAAAATGGCGATTGCCGTTGCTCCCGTAACTACATGGAGATTCTATGATACTATTTATACTGAAAGGTACCTAAGAACTCCACAAGAGAATCCAGAAGGGTATGATGATAATTCTCCAATTAACTTTGTAAAGGATATTAAAGGCAAATACATGATTATACATGGTCTTGCTGACGATAACGTTCATTTTCAAAATGCAGCCGAAATGGTAATGGAATTGGTTAATAATAACATCCCTTTTGATTCTGGTTATTATCCTAACAAAAGCCATAGTATTAGCGGAGGGAAAACCTCTCTTCATTTATATACAAAAATGACAAACTATATTAAGGACAACCTTTAATATTAGCACCTTATAAATTGAGCCGATTCGAAAGAATCGGCATTTTTTATGCAAATTTAAAAAAGTGTGGCGTGGTATTTGTAATTATATTAATCATAACAAAATTAATATAAATGCTCCTAATCGCCCCGGTTTGCAAGAAATAAACGAAATTATTGAACGGTTAAATCGGTCGATAAAAAATCAATTGAAAGTAAATTAAGCCAAAGCATCCAACATTGCTTCGGAGGAGGGTAATTCAAAAAACAAATAACCAGTTCGTGCTACGGATTCCATTAATACAATTAAGGAATTTATCAATCGACACCAAAATAAGAGTATTAATAGTGGAATTTCCAAAAGTAAATCTTAAGTGATTTCTTCAGTAGACATTAATAAAAGGCTTAATCTTTGGAAAGAAAAAATTAAACATGAGCCTATTGAGCTTCATGGATTTAAATCTGATGTGCTTCAATTTTCAATTTCATGTGATACTGAAAAATTAAAAATGTTAATTCTTTTCCTACTTTATGTTGCGTAATTTTTCACTCCCGAGGGGATAATTAAAGTAAACCTATACCCATAAAAATATCAAATTACGTAAATGCCATTCGAATTGAAATATTAGATACAGGTCGGAATATCCCGTATTACTTACGCAACATGTCGGATTGGTATGAAGCAGAGGTTTCAGGAATTGTTCCAAGTTATATTAAACCTTTTGGAAATAAATTAATGGCTACTTATCAAATTCTTCAATCAATGGGTGTAACCCTTAACGTAGAGCAAAGAGGTGGGCATGGAACAAGGTGTTCTTTTGACTTAATTCAAAGGTCTAGCAGGAAGAATAGCGGAGGCCGTGTTCACATTAGTCCTAATGAAATAAATCTTAATTAGATTTTAGGCTGGTCAAAAACGCTATTATTACCCCATAAATTTTCTGTAATTCCGCTTTCTTAATGCAATAAGGTGGTAGGATATAAATTACATTTCCCAAAGGCCTTAAAAGCACTCCACGCTCTAAGAAGTAATCATAGGCGTTATCACGAATTTTATTGAAATAGGAAGTAGATTCGTCAGTTGCAATTTCAAAAGCCATAATCGTCCCCTGTTTCCTTACGTTTTTTATAGGGAACTCACCTGGGATCAACTCTGTTTCAATAAATTTTAAATGTGATTCAGAAATAAACTCCCTTCCAGTCTTACTTTCTGAGGTTAACAATAAGTCCAAACTAGCCAGACCCGCAGCACATCCGATCGGATTTCCTGTAAACGAATGCCCATGAAAAAGAGTTTTACTTTTGTCGTCACTCAAAAATGAGTCAAAAATTTCAGAAGTGCAGCTTGTCATGCCCATAGGCAGAACCCCTCCAGTTAGTCCTTTTGAGAAACACATAATATCTGGTTCTTCTGAAAGAAATTCGGAAGCAAATAATGCCCCTGTGCGGCCAAATCCTGTCATTACTTCATCTGCAATGCATATCACACCATTTTTCTTGCAAATCTCTAACAATGCCGACAATGCTTCTGGGGAGTGCATAATCATGCCTGATGCTCCTTGGATCAATGGCTCATAAATGAATCCTGCTGTATCTTTGCCTGCAAGCGCTGAATTCAGCTCGTTTATGGAGGTTTCCTCATTCCCTGGTGTAGGAGGCTCAATAAAAGTTATATCGAACAAATAAGGCCAAAATGGCTTAGTAAAAGCCCCTCTTTCAGAAACGGACATTGCTCCAAATGTATCCCCATGATATGACCCTTTAAATGCAATAAGTTTATTTCTTTTTGAATTTTTATTTTTCCAAAATTGAAAGGTCATTTTTATGGCAACCTCAACTGCTGTGCTTCCATTATCTGAATAAAATGTCTTTTTCTGGTTACTCGGTAAAATCTCCAGCAATCTTTCTGAAAGTTCCACAGCAGGTTTATGAGTGAATCCTGCGAAAATAACATGTTCTAAAGTCCCTAATTGCTCAGAAATTACACTTTGAATGTGTGGGTGCGAATGCCCGTGAATATTTACCCACCAAGAACTTATGGCATCAATAATCGCATTTCCGTCCTCATCAAATAATAAAGTGCCTTTTCCAGAGGTAATAGCTACTGGTTGGGGCAGGTTTTTCATTTGAGAATAGGGATGCCAAATAACATCTAAGTCCCTCTGTCCAAGAGATTTTTTCATAATAGGTCTGGATTACGGATTTTAAATATTTCGGCTTGAGCCGAAATAAATTCTGAATTTAAATTATTTGAAAATGGAATATTACCTAAATGAACAACCTTGGATAATTTGATGATAATATCCTCTGTTTCAATATTTACATCTCCAATAAAAACCACCCCTTTGCAGGTAATGCCATTGTTTTTTAAAAGATTCAATGACAATAATGTATGGTTTATTGAACCTAAATAGTTTTTACTTACTAAAATAACGTCCAAATTTTTATTGATAATAAAATCAAGATTGGTTTCACTAAAGTTAAGCGGCACCATTAAGCCTCCTGCACCCTCAATAATAAGTGATTTTGGTGTTTTGGGTATTTGAATTTTATCAATATCAATTTCAATTCCCATCCTGTGAGCTGCGGCATGAGGAGACATGGGATCTTTTAGTTTGTAGCCTTCAGGATGGATGTGGATTTTTGCTGGTTGAACCAGTTTTTTGAGTTTAATGCTGTCTGAATTATCTAAATCTCCTGCTTGAACTGGTTTCCAATAGTCGGCGTCAAATGCCCGACATAAAATAGCGGAAACCACTGTTTTGCCAACGTCGGTATCAATACCAGCTATATAAAGTTGCTTTCCTGCCATTCTTTTATTGTTTTTAACAAATGATCAACCTCATTAAGCGTATTGAAAGAATGAAGACAAATTCTCACTCTTTCTTTACCTACAGCTACTGTTGGACTCACAATCGGTCGAGCGTCCATGCCATTTTTATTTACATGTTCACCGAGGCTTTTTACCGCAAAATTTCCTTTCACAATAATTCCTTGAATTTGAGTATTACTGTTTAATAGTCCATTTATTTTTAATTGGTTTGCGGTTTCCTTGTACCTGTCAATTACCTTTTGAAGCTTTACTCTTTGTCCTTCTAGGAGCGTTTCATTTAATAGAACATTCCAATTATGTTCAATTTGTGAAGGGGGTGAGGCTGTGGAATAAATTAAACTTCTGGAGAAATTTATTAAGTAGTTTTTTAATTCTTTTGAAAGCAAAAATGCTGCCCCATGGCCTCCGTAAGCTTTTCCGAATGTTATTAATCTTGCAATTAAATTTGGATGGTTTCGAAATGGATACGAGTAGCCTTTTCCATCTGGAGAATTAACCCCAGAAGCATGTGCTTCGTCAATAACCAAATAGGCGCCGTAAGCTGCACATAGCGTTAATATTTTTTCAATGGGTGCTATATCACCATCCATTGAGTATAAACTCTCAATTACAATTATTTTAACCTCAGACTTTGAAGCCGATAACTTAGCCTCCAATTCCTCCAAATTATTATGAGCAAATTTGATGTGCTTTGCAAAAGATAAACGGTATCCATCCCTTACGCTAGCATGGATTAGACTATCAAAAAATATTTCATCACCCTTTTTAGCTATAGCAGAAAAAAATCCAACATTGGCACTATAACCTGAGTTGAAGATTAATGCGTCTTCTGACCCAAAATATTGGGAAAGGTAACCTTCAAAATCTTCAGTAAACCGGTTGTTTCCCGCGATTAAACGTGACCCATTACTGCCATGATTCTGTTTTAAAGGAATTTTAAAATTAAGACGATTAATCCCCAAATAATCATTGGAGCAAAAATCAACTAGGCCATCAGAGGTTGTTAGGGAACGAAGTAGCCCCTGGTCAGCTCGATCAGCTAATTCCCCTTTTATTCTGTTAATTAATATACTCAAAACTAGGACTATGCCGGTTCATTTGCATATTCCTGAAAGGCTTTTCTTTTAGTTAATCCCAAAAGTTCAAACATTTCACCATCATCTGTAAAATCAGGATTTGGAGTCGTTAGAAGTTTGTCCCCTGCAAAAATAGAATTTGCACCCGCCATAAAGCATAAGGCTTGGTCAGATAAACTCATGTCCAATCTTCCGGCACTTAATCTAACTACGGTTTTAGGCATGATTATACGGGCTGTACCAATCATTCTAAGCATCTCTGTTATTTTTACCTTCGGTTGTTCTGCTAGAGGAGTCCCTTCAACAGGCACCAAGGCATTGATTGGAACCGATTCAGGCGGGGTTGGAAGGTTTGCTAGGGTGAACAACATGTCTACTCTATCATCATGGGACTCACCCATTCCAATTATTCCACCGCTACACACAGAAATCTTGGCCTTTCTAACATTTGCAATAGTTTGTAGGCGATCGTCAAACTTTCGAGTTGAAATAATTTCTTCGTAATGATCTTCGCCAGTATCAATATTATGATTGTAAGCGTATAACCCAGCATCGGCAAGTTTCATTGCCTGGTTTTCGGTTAACATACCTAGTGTACAGCAAACTTCCATGTCCAAGCCATTGATACCTTTAACCATTTCTAAAACCTTGTCGAAATCGCTATTGTCGCGAACTTCTCTCCATGCTGCACCTAAGCACATTCTTGAAGCACCTCCGTCTTTGGCTTTTTTAGCATTATCCATTACGGTGTCCACGTCCAATAATTTGTGAACATCAACACCAGTATGGTATCGTGCCGCTTGCGGACAATAAGAGCAGTCCTCAGGACAACCACCTGTTTTAATACTTAATAGGCTGCTTACTTGAACTTCGCCGAAATTGTTATTCTTTGCATGAACCTGTGATGATTCAAGTATTAAGGCCAATAAGGGCTTATTATAAATTTCTTTTATTTCTTGTTTTGAAATTCTCATTAGTCAGAATTAGATGTTTAAAATGGTGCTCCAGGTTCTTTTTTTAAATGGTTATAAACCAGAGCGTCAGATAATTTTGGAAAAAATTTGCTTAAAAAAACTGTTAATTTCCCGTTAAATGTAAGGATTATGGTTCTTTTCTTTTTTAATAAACCTGAAAATAAATAGTTGGCGACCAATTCGGATGACATCATGTTTTTTTCATCCCGAGGAGACTCACCTTGAACACTTCCATCCATACTAAGGGCTGTTTGACGAATGTTTGAACTTGTAAATCCTGGGCAAATTACCATAACATGTACGCCATTTTTAAGGTTTTCTATTCTTACCGATTCTAAAAAACCCTGCATAGCGAACTTTGATGCCGAATAGCCTGTCCTTCCAGGAAGACCTTTATAGCCAGCAATACTGCTTACGCCAACTATTGATCCCTTGGATTTTTGAATATAAGGTAAGGCATATCTAGTGCAATAAACTGTTCCGAAAAAATTGACATCCATCACCCTTTGGATAACACTAGGGTCAGTATCAATTAGCCCTGCCCGCATTGAAATTCCCGCGTTGTTGATAAGAACGTCGATTTTTCCATATTTAGAAACGGTGGTTTCTACCAGCTTTATACAGTCAGCCTCCTTTGATACATCCGTTTCAACAATAATTGATTGCACATTTTGTTTGTCAAAATTATCCTTGATTTGGCTCAAGGCCGATAGGTTTCTTGCTGCTAAAACGAGCTTTGCTCCAGCTAATGCAAATCTTTCGGCACAAGCCTTTCCAATACCTGAGGAAGCCCCCGTAATAATGATAACCTTGTCCTTCATATTAATTTCCCAGTTTCCTTATTCCGTTAAAAATGAAGTTTAAGTCATTTTCAATATGGTAGTTTTTTGCGTAAAGTAAATTCAGTCTATTTCTTGTTTCGTCATCGGTTAAAGTTCCTTCCAGATCAAGAGGGGATAAAATCCCTTTCTTTAGATCAGGTAATTGTTTGGTTTCGGGGGAGGGAGCATAACCAACCCAAGTTTTCAAACCAATAAATGTTTTTAAAATATTAGGAACTAGGCCAATGGGTTTTCTTTGTATGAATATTAAAAGGGGGCTTAAAAAAAGGAAAACTAACGATAAAAGAATATCTAATAGTCTTTTGCTTCTTCGGTTTAAATTGTCATTAAGATTGTAATTTAACCTTATTGTATAAAGATACCCTGGGTTGTCAACTGAGTTACTTCCAATGATAAATTGACTATCCTCGGGAACGATTTTATATTCCACATTTTTATCATGAATGTCGCCCATTTGCTGAATAATTTCTTGCGAACTAATATCCTTATTGCAAAAAATTATTTCATTAACCTTATAAACTTTATTGATTTCCTTCAATTGTGATATTGTCCCTAAAAATCCTTTTTCAGTGTTGTTTAAGGGATTTACAAACCCAATAATTTCAATTTCTGGGTTTACATCCTTTAGCAATTTGCTGACACGATTACCTTCAATTTCATTCCCAACAATAACAACACTATGGCTTTTTTTCTGACCAAAAGTTAAACTTTTGGTTTTTAGAAAGCCTAAAATCAACCTGAATGTTGAAAGGGAAAGGAATGCCCAGAATGTCCCTAAAACTATTAGGGCCCTACTAAATCGAAGTTGTTCAGGCTGCATTCCGTAAAGGATAAATATCAACAAAGACCCTAACCCTAAACCTCTAAATAATCGTGATATATTTTGTTTTTTGTCATACCCGCCTGAGAACCAAACACCAATCAACCAAAGGGTAATGTAGCTTGGGAATGCAAAAGTTAGGATTTCGTTGGGGTAAGGTTCAGGTACAAATTTATGATTGTTTTCCCAGTAAATTTTTAAGAAATATAATCCGCCAAATAAAATAGCAGCATCCAGAATTGGAAAGGTTATTCTTTTAATGAATCTGTTAACTAAAGCCAGAAAAGCCCTAAGGTATATGGCAATATGAATAAGAAATGAAAAAGCTTTTGCTCCAGATTGCGAAAAGTGCTTTTTTGCAAAAATCACCATGGCATTGTAAAAAACGAATACATAATTAATGCTGCCTTTCTTGGTGCTTTCACCTTTATAGTGAATAATGGGAGAATGCGGATAATAATAATTTTTATAACCACCCTTAATAATTCGATAGGAAAGGTCAATATCCTCACCATACATAAAGAAAGTTTCATCAAGTAGGCCAATCTCATCGAGTGTTTTTTTCCGCAAAAGCATAAAGGCACCTGCTAAAATTTCAACCTCATGAATTTCATCTTTGTCTAAATACCCTAAATGGTATTTCCCAAAGGTTTTTGATTTAGGGAATAGACTTGAAAGTCCGAAAATTTTATAAAATGCCACTGCAGGAGTAGGTAGGCCGCGTTTGGATTCTGGAAGGAAATTTCCTTTCCCGTCCAACATTTTTATTCCAAGGCCACCAGCGTTTGGGTGGTGGTCCATGAAAGAAACCACATTGTCAAATGTATCCTCTTGAACCACCGTGTCTGGATTCAATAAAAGGACATATTCACCCTTACTTTCCCTAATAGCTTGATTATTGGCAACGGAAAAGCCAACGTTTTCTTTATTTGCAATTAGCTTTACCTCAGGGAATTTTTCACGAACCATTTCATTTGAACCGTCAACCGAAGTGTTGTCAACAACATAGACTTCGACCTCCAATTTTTGAGATGCCCGGCGTACAGAATAAAGTGCTTGTTCTAAGAAATACTTTACATTATAATTAACGATTACTACCGTAAGCTTCATGGTTGAATTTTGGAATTTATGGTGTAAAGGTAATTAATAGAGGCAAAGGATGAAATAAACCAATAAATAGGATATTAAAAATACCTGAGTTCATGTATATATCAATTATCTAATTTAAGGTAGTTTTGTGGGGTCAATTTTACTTTAAAGCATTTTTTAGTTTATGTTTGGAAAATCGCAGAAATTGAATCTCAAGATGTTTCTTACCTAAAAAGCACACAAAAATGAAGACAATATTAATTAAAGAAAGAAAATTTGATTTTTCCTTTAGCCAATGTATGCTTCAACTAAAATTGGTGTCGAATGGTCCAATTGAAGCCTCAATAGATTATTCTGACAAAACAAATTCTCAAAAGCCTACAAGAATGGTAGTCAATGAAGGGAAATTGTTTGCTCCCCCATATTTTAATATATTTGAATCTGGCAATTCTCACTCCTTATTGAGCAAAGAGTTTACCGTTTTGATAACATCTCCTCAATCCATTGAAAGATTAAATTTAATAATAAAGCCTATTCAATTTGATGGAGGCGCTGTTATTGCCAAGAATTTAAATCTAATGGTGACCTTAAAAACCACGGAAAATGAAGAAATAGCGATCCCATTTAATTTTGAGCTTAACGATTTTGAGACCCCTGTCTTTTCATTTAGGAAAAGGGGAGAGGAAATTGAGCTAATTCCTCAAAATTCAATTACCTTAACCCAATAGTATAAATAAATTCCCAATACAATAATATGGGTATATTCACAGCATTCCTAGGTTTTTTTAATAAGGATTTTCGAATTTTTTTAAGCCAGTATCGGACTATAAATAAAGTAAATAATTATGCTATTGTTCCTAGGGGAGATAGAGTTTTTATTTTAGGATTATTGACGGTTTTCCATTATCTGCTAATTCCTTTTTTATTACTATTTTTTCTTTTTGGAAATCAAAGCCTAATTGCAGAGTTCATTCCTATGCCTAATATTTTTGTGATTGTTTTATTAAGTTTAATATTAATTCGAAGATTTTCTAATGATTTTATTCATTTACATACTCTTATTAAAAATAATAAATTTTCAATATTCCAACATACCTTTGTAGGTATTTTAATTTGGTTTTATTTTGAATTAAAATTAACAAGCTTCACTTCTTAATTAACTAGGGTCATAGGGTATTCTTTTTGTTATAGATCTCCCAAGGGTTACCTCATCTACATATTCAAGTTCACCTCCAAAAGAAATACCTCTTGCTATTGTTGTCAATAGGATTTCCTTGCCATTTAATTTTTTTGAAATATAAAAGATGGTTGTGTCTCCTTCCATTGTTGCACTAAGGGCGAGGATAACCTCTTTGGTTGAGTTTTCTAAGCTTCTACCAATTAATGTTTGAATGTTTAGGTCAGTAGGGCCCACGCCATCCATTGGGCTTATTAATCCACCTAATACATGGTATAGGCCGTTATACTGTCCGGTGGATTCAATGGCCATAATATCCCTGACATCCTCAACTACACATATTATTTCTTTATTCCTTTTAGGAGAAAGACAAATCCCACATGTGTCTGTATCTGTTAAATTATGGCAAAACTGACAGAATTTAATGTTGGTGCCTAGTTTTAAAAAAGTTTCGCCAAATTTCTCAATTTCACCTTGTTTCTCCTTTAATAAGTGCAAAACTAATCTTGTTGCAGAGCGCTCACCAATTCCGGGAAGTTTGGAAAAAGCTAAAACAGCTTCTTCAAATATTTTGGAGGAAAAATTCATCAATTCAAAAGTAAAAAAATGTTAACCATTATGTAGGTTTGTTTTTACGGTTTATTTAATTTTTCCAAAATTCGGCCAAACAATCAATATGAGCTCATATTTTATACTTTCACTAATTGCATCCTATTTTGGTTTGCTTATTCTAATTAGTTATTTAACGACCAAAAACTCGGACCAAAACACCTTTTACAATGGGAATAAACAGGCCCCTTGGTATTTGGTAGCTTATGGGATGATAGGCGCATCACTTTCTGGAATAACGTTTATATCTATCCCTGGCGTGGTAGGAAATGTAGATGGGCTTAACGGTCAGTTTTCATATATGCAGGTTGTCTTGGGATATTTACTTGGATATTTTGTGATAGCTCAAGTTTTACTTCCACTTTATTATAAACTTAATTTAACATCCATTTATACGTTTTTAGAACAACGATTTGGACAATATTCTTATAAAACTGGAGCATTCTTTTTCCTTTTAAGCAGGACAATTGGTGCCGCCTTTAGGTTGTTTTTGGTGGCAACTGTATTGCAATTAGCAGTTTTTCAAAGTTGGGGAGTACCCTTTGAAATCACGGTGGTTATTACAATTCTCTTGATTTGGATTTACACATTTAAGGGTGGAATTAAGACCATTATTTACACAGATACGCTACAGACAACCTTTATGTTGTTATCCGTCATCTTAACCGTCTACTATATAGCTCAAGAGTTTAATTGGGGAGCAACCGAATTGGTTTCAGCAATTGACCAAGGAGGAATGAGTAAATGGTTTTTTTGGGATTGGAAGTCCCCTAATAATTTTTTTAAGCAATTTTTTTCGGGTGCTTTTATTGCCATTGTTATGACGGGATTGGATCAGGATATGATGCAGAAAAATCTTGCATGTAAAAACCTGGGAGAGGCGAAAAAAAATGTATTTACATTTAGTATTATCCTGTTTTTCGTGAATTTGTTATTCCTTACCCTTGGAGCATTGTTGTATTTATATGCCGCAAATAAAGGAATTGAAATCCCAAGTAAAACAGATCAATTATTCCCAATGCTTGCCTTAAACAACTTCACCCCGTTAATTGGAGGATTGTTTATTCTTGGAATTATCGCAGCAGCCTATAGTTCAGCCGATTCAGCCTTAACTGCCTTAACCACTTCCTTTTGTATCGATTTTTTAGGATTCGAGAAAAAAGGGACGAATATAAAAACAAGGACCTATGTGCATATTGGGTTTTCTGTTCTGTTGTTATTGGTAATTATTTTATTCAATCGAATTAACAATGACTCGGTAATATCGGAACTGTTTAAAGTTGCAGGGTATACTTATGGACCCTTGTTGGGATTATTTGCTTTTGGAATGATTACTAAAAGGCCGGTTAGAGATCGGCTGGTTCCAATTATTTGTATCCTTTCTCCAACCATTTGTTATTTCATCAATAAATTCTCAGTTGAACTTTTGAATGGGTATAAATTCGGTTTTGAGATATTAATTCTAAATGGTTTCCTAACCTTTGTTGGTCTATATATTTTGTCGGTAGGGAAGGTAAGAAACAAACAATAAATTATTGATTATAAGTTTGTTTTGCCAAATTCAGTTTACCATTTTATTACGCCCTTTTGAAATAGATTTTTTTGGAGGGTAATATTACTTAGCCATTTCTGATGATAATATTTCGGAGCATATTGAACCAAGTCCCGCTGGAAGGACTTAAACCTTTTTTATTGAAATATTAATTTCTTAATGAAAAACTAAACCCTCCGAAAAAGCGTTTTTTATGCATAGCCATTTGAAAAAGCTAAATTTGAATAATGAAAAAAGCAAGTTTTATCCTTTTTATCCTTTTTTGTCCGTTCACCTTGTTGTTCGGTCAAGAAAAGGAAAGTTCGATTCCTTTTAAGGATAGACTTTATTTTGGGGGAAACTTTGGGTTAAATTTTGCTCGAGTAAATAATGCTCCAAACCCAGCCTATAATGTTTTTTATGCTGAGGTTTCCCCGAGAATTGGAATTAGAATAACGGAAGGTTTCTCCGCTGGTCCGGGTTTAATTTATCAATATTATAACATTGATAAAAATGGATTTAGCAATTATGGGGCTTCCATTTTTGCCCGACAAAATATTTTTCAAAATCTTTTCTTGCAATCGGAAATTGAAGTTTTAAATTTTCAGCCGCTAAGGCGAAATATTTTTGGAGAATTTATTGACCGAGAAACGGTTACAAGCATATTTGTAGGTGGTGGTTATAGTGCTAGAGTTTCTAATTTTGCAGCAATGAATATTATGGTATTATTTAATCTTAATGATTCAGTTAATTCACCTTATTCCAACCCAGTAATTAGAATTGGATTTGTAACTGGAATTTAATGAGAGCTCTATTAATATTAGTTTATGTCGCATTAGTTTTAACTTCCTGTAAGGAGGGTGAGACAAGTATTCCATCGGCGAAAGCCATAGAAATAGTTACTCCAAATGGATTCCCATCAGTTCCTGTTCCCACTAATAATCCTATGACAGCAGAAGGGGTTAAATTGGGAAAAATGCTATTTTTCGACCCTATTTTATCAAAGGATAACTCAATTTCTTGTGGTTCATGCCATGACCCGAAATTGGCATTTGCTACAAATAATCGTTTTGAAAAAGGGGTGGGCGGAAAAATTGGGGATTTGAATTCTATGCCCTTATTCAATATTGCTTATGCCAATGAATTTTTCTGGAATGGGAGAGAGGAGGTCTTAGACCATCAGGCCTTCGGACCAATTATGGATCCGATTGAAATGGATAATTCTTTACCTAATGTGGTTAGCAGAATTAAATTGAATGAAGAATATGTTGACCTTTTTAGGATTGTTTTTCAAGACGAAAAAATAAACCCTGAAAGAGTAGCCAAAGTTATCGGCCAATTTGAGCGTACGATACTCTCAGGTAGTGCAAAAATCGATTCTATTGACTTTTTCAATAAAACGGCTTTTGACTTATTTATTGAAGGTAAATTGAGTCAATCAGAATATAACGGGGCTCAAATATTTTTTTCTGAAAGAGGAGATTGCTTTCATTGCCATGGTTCAATTCTGGGAACCGATTATTTCTTTCATAATAACGGTTTAGATTCAGATATTGAAGGAAAAGGTAGAGGGGCAGTTACCGAAAATGCCCAGGATGATGGAAAGTTTAAAACCCCTAGTGTAAGGAATTTAGCTTTTACTGCACCATATATGCATGATGGACGGTTTTCCAACTTAAAGCAAGTTGTCGATTTTTATAGCTCAGGAGTTAAGTTTTCTGAAACTATTGACCCGTTAATGAAAAAAGCGGATAAAGGCGGAATTCAATTGTCTGAAGATGAAAAAACGGACTTAATTAATTTCCTATTAATCTACACAGATTCCAGTTTTGTAAATAATCCTGAATTTCAAGGTTCTTAATCCTCCTTTATTATTTTTCTTGTGATAATTTCACCGGTATTGAAAGTTATTTTTATAAAATACACACCGTTTCTTAGGCTCTTAAGATCAATTGAATTAGAATTTAAATTGTTTTCCTTTAAAACTAATCTTCCCAACTGATCAATTATGTCAAAATATTGAATGTTATTAATTTCGGTGTGTTCGAGGTATATTTTTCCGTTTGTAGGGTTAGGGTAAAGGAGTAAATTTCGATATTGTTTAGGACTTACTTCTGTCAAAATTGACGAACTAATATTTTCGAATAAATTTAATCCCCCTCGGTAAGATCCAATAATCAAATCAGGTTTTTGGTCATTATTAAAGTCCCAAGGAATTGCTGAAATTCGTTCTTCTTTTGAAATTAATAATGAATCCAATTTTCTAGCCTTTGTTTTCGACGGAGTTAGTTTGTCCAAATAATAAACATAGCCCCTTCCTGTTCCTACAATCATATCCAATGATTCGTCGCCATTGTAGTCGAAAATAATAGGGTAGGAGTAGGAATGGAACTGATTAGTGAATTGCGCTCCAAAACCACCAAGGGTATCCACAGTGGCCTTATCTGGAAACGAGGCGGCCTCACTGTTACCCGAGTTTTCAAAGTAATTAATATTCCCTTGTTGTTCCCCAATAATTAAGTCGAGCAATCCATCCTTATTTAAATCGTATAACTGAGGAGTGCTAAATTGGCCCACATCAATATCAAAATAAAAGGGTGTGGCTAGGGAAATATTTAGAGGCTGATTTGCACCAGCTGAATTTTTTAAGAAATGAATATTTCCGTCCCTTGAGCCTACAAATAAATCAAGGTCACCGTCATTGTCAATATCGCCGCTCGTCAGCGCCATAGACTGAAGATTTAAGGATGAAAGGTTGGCGAAATCCCTATTGATTAGTTTAAAAGTAGGATTCAAATTTGATCCAGTATTTTGAAAATACGCTATTTTTCCTACTTGGTCACCTTCGGCATAATAACCATGATTAGCAATTAAAAGGTCATTATTTCCGTCACCATTAACGTCAATTAAATGGGGGAAACTTCCTTCACCAAAATCCATCATTTGATCAATTAAAAATTGATTTGATTCTCTTTCGAAATTCGAAACCGAATTTTTGGGTTTATTTAGATAAAGTAAGATGTTCTCAAAATTTTCGGATGCATTAACCGCATTGGAAGTGAATATTAAATCCTTTTTCCCATCGTTATTTACGTCTAAATTAAACGCCAAAGGAAAAATATCAATTACTGCGGGGTCATCTGTTGGAAAGTTTGGGGTGACCGATGCCATGTGAACCTTTTTATTGCTGCTGTCATTTGTCATCAGGGTGGTATAACTGCAGCCAATATCCCCAATCAAAGCATCGATCAAGCCATCATCATTTACATCAAAAAGCAAAGTGGTAGACCCAGCGTGAATATTGGTTTTTAATGACTTATAATCTTCTGGGCTTAAGAATGCGCCATTTTCACCGGTACATTCTCCGAGTGTATCGTCAATTACAATGGAGCAGTCAAATCCTGATTCTCTAAAATTTCCCCAGCAGCGCTCGTAAAGTTCAAAATCTAAGGAATCACAGTTTCCATTCTTCTCCACGCTCATGTTTTTAAAATACCACATAGCACCACTTTGTGTGGAGAATTCAAACGAAAAGACATCTAAATCACCATCACCATCTATATCGTATATCGCTGGATAATCAGCTGCCGATACAAATAGATTACTTTTTGAAGTAGAATAAAACGATAGGATTTCGTTGGTAAATAATTCAAATTTTGGATTTCCAATCGTTCCAATATTTTTGAAGACTTGGATTCCGCTGGCTCTTGAGGTGAAAAAATCGGGTAAACCATCGCAATTAAAATCGGCTAGTACCGCCCAGTTTCTTCCTTCAGGAAAAAGATTTTCGGCATCAGGAAAAAATTCATAAACCGATTCACTCTCATTGCTTTTGTTTAGGAAAGGAATAATTCTTTCTCCATTTCTGTCAAAAACGACTAAGTCCATTTTGTCATCAGAATTTAAATGGATTTCCATGAACTGAGGGTTGTTTAATCCCCCTGCCCAAGCTGCTGAATATTCGAAACCTGTTTGATTAAGGACGGGTACAGAATTAACGATTTTAAATTCAAATTGGGCAGTTGCTCCAAATGGAAAAAGAGTAATAAGGAGAAGTGCTAAGTTTTTCATTTAGAAAGGATAGTTAATTCCAAAGTTATAATTTATGAATTTGTAACCATTGTTTTCGTCTTTAAAAGTTTGATTTCCAAACTTATTAATAACCCATCGATTGGTTTCTTCAAATCTTGGGTCTCGCAACTTTAAGCCAACATCAAATCGGAAAATAAAGAACCCGAAATCGTATCTTGCTCCAATTCCTGTTCCCAATGCAAATTCTTTATAAAAATCTTTCCACTCAAAATGGGAGTTAGGAAGATCATTATTTTCATTTAGTACCCATACATTTCCAGCGTCAAGGAATATTGCACCTTTAATTGCTTGAAAAACATCAAACCTGTATTCGAAATTTGATTCTATTACAAGATCACCAGTTTGGTCCAAGGAGAAATCATTACCTCCTTCTGAGCTTTGGTCTACATTTTGGTTAAATGCTCCAGGACCCACCCTTCTTGATCTAAAGGCGCGCAGACTATTTGAGCCACCTGTAAAAAATTGTTTTTCAAACGGAAGGAAATTACTTTCGCCATAACTTATTCCGACTCCAGTCCTAATTCTATAAACAAAAGTATTTTTGAAATCTAGTTTTTGGTAATACCTAAGGTCAAGATCGGGTCGTACATATTGATAAAAAATTAACGAATCAAAAACTAAATATTGCCCTTGGTCATTAGTTTTTCCGGAAATTGTACTGAAATATTGATTTAAAAAGAATCCTGAAGATTCTAATGAAAGTTTGGCAAATACAAAATTGGATGTTTTACTTATGGTTTGGCTTGAAAATGTTACCGCAAATTTAGATCCCAAGCTGAAATGTGGGTTAAAACTTTCCAGGAATAACTTATTTCCAAGTTTTAAAAATTCGGCCCTAATTGTGTCGCTAATGGCTGAATTAACAAGATTAATTTGGATCGGATCATAGTTAAAAACAAAGGATTTCCCCTTTCGCCATTCATATCCATAAGTGAAATTAAAGGATTGTCTAACGTATTGTGGGCGATTTTCGAAGCCGCTATTAAAGGAAAATCGTGTTTTTGGACTTAGAACATTCTTGAACGTCTTTAAATTGAAAGGGGTAAAGAATTTTGGAATTACAAGGTTTGCAGTAATTGCATTTTCCCGAACGTTGAAAAATGGACTAATTGCAATGGTTTCGTTTGGGTTGGTTTGTCTCTCCAAGCCCCCTCTTAGTGAAACGTCTAATTTTTCAGCTCCACCAAATAAATTTTTGTTGGTGAAACCAACATTTCCTGCAATCCCTAAATAACCAGAATTAAAAGTGCCCTCACCTTCCGCTCTCAGCTCAAGTTTTTTATTACTTATAAGTTCAACATAAACGTTTAAATATTTTTTTCCATTTATTATTATCTCATTAAATCTAAGATTAATAAACCTAAAGACACCTAATGCCCCAAGCCGGTTATACGTAAGCTCAACATTTTCAGATTTAAATTTCTCCCCCTTTTTAAAAAATAGATTATTCCTTAATGTCTTTAGCCTAACCGCACTTTCTTTTAGAATGAAAAAATACTCGTCCATAACTAGAGTATCTGGATTAATTTCTCCTAAAGAATAATTTACATTCGGCTCAACCTTAACATATATGTTGTTGATTTTATAAATTTCATGTGGCTTTTCATCGACATCATTCTCAATAATCATTTTTATTCTTACCTGACGAGATTTCAGTGAGCTATCAATTTCGTAATGAATAAACTCCCGGTTAAACGAATAGTAGCCCGTATCACGTAGAATCTTTGTAATCCGATTTCTTTCGTCAGATAAAAACCCGCCATCATAATTATCACCTACCTTATATAATTGATCAGGTTGGGATTTGACGTTAATAACCTTTATTTTTGGGTCGTTAATCTGATAAGTAATTTCTTTTATGGTGTAAGGCTCATTCTTTTTTACGTAGTAGGTAACCTTTGCTTTTTTTCTTTTGATAGTAGTTAAATGCTGAACTTCCGCATTGAAAAACCCCTTGCTTTGGAAAAAGGCTTGAATTTGTTTACTGGTAAATCTAGCAAGGGTAGAATCATAAATCACCGGTTCCTCACCTATATTATTTTTAATTTTTTCTTTCCACTTTTTCGACTTGCCTTTGGAAGCTAGGTTGTAGATGTTTAGGTAAATTGGAAAGAGAAAAAGTACTTTTTTATTTGGCTTTTGCCGAATAAAAGCTTGAACATTTTCTTTTTCTTTTCCATCAATTCCCGCAAATTTGTTTTTCTTTAGCAGAGCTTGTCCATCAGCCACATATTTTGTCGGCCTGCATCCGAAAATTAGGAGAGGGAGAAGGAAAATTAAAATATAAAATCGAGATGCTTTCAAAAAATCAAATTAAGTATATTAACTCCTTACGAAGGAAAAAATATCGTGTTACCAACAATCAATTTGTTGTTGAAGGAACAAAGATAATTTTGGAAGGGGTATCTACCGACCAAAAGGTTAAAAAAATTTACTTTACTAAAGATTTAGCCCATCATTATTCGGCCCTTAAAGATATTGGATTAGCTGAAGAAATCACACTTAATGAATTAAAATTGGTAAGTTCTTTGAAAAGCCCTCCTGGTGATTTAGCGATTTTTGATATTCCTGCGCCAATAACCAGTGATAAATTGACAGGGAGATGGCTTGCTTTAGATGATGTCCGTGACCCTGGAAATCTTGGAACCATTATTCGGATTGCCGATTGGTTCGGCTTGGATGGAGTGCTAATCTCGAATAATTCGGTAGATATTTTTAATGAAAAGGTGATTCAAGCCACTATGGGGTCCATTTTCCGTGTTAAGTTTATGGAAGTAGATTTAGTGAAGTTTTTGCAAAAACAAAAGATTCCCAAATATGGCGCTTTCGCCGATGGTGAATCAGTAAAAAATAAAGGAATTGCCCATGATTCTATATTGGTAATGGGAAATGAAGGGGTCGGAATAAGAAAAGAAGTTGAAGAGGTTTTGTCCTCAAGAATAAGTATTCCTGGTAGTGGAAATGCTGAATCACTGAATGTTGCCGTTGCAACAGGAATTTTATGTAGTTATTGGAATTGAAGAATTCAAATAAATATTAAATTTTTTTCTCATAATAGTTTGCATAGGGCTTTTTATTCGTTAATTTTGCACACCTTATAAGGAATAAGGTCGAGTGGCCGAGTGGCTAGGCAGAGGTCTGCAAAACCTTGTACAGCGGTTCGAATCCGCTCTCGACCTCAATTTAAAATATTATTATACCTATTATGGCTGTAACTAGATTAAAAAGAAAAGCACGCAAAAACAAGATGAAATCTAAATTGCGTAAGCAAAGTATCAAGATTGCTACTGATATTAGTATCAAGAAACCAGTTCTTCGTGAAGAAGAAAAGGTTGAAGATAAAAAAGACGCAACTCCTTCAAAGGAAGAAAAGTCTGCTGAATAACTAAATCTCCATTTAGGAGGTTGTCAGAAAAATTTATTGCGAATACCTGTAAAATGTTATCATTTAACAGGTATTCGCTTTTTTTTATAATCCTTCCCTTTTCAATTGGTTGGTTATCTTACCTATTAAAGAGGCACCTTCGTAGATAAACCCAGTATATAACTGGACTAATGAGGCTCCGGCTTTTATCTTTTCTACGGCATCTTCTGCCGTATGGATTCCTCCGACACCAATAATTATAAACGATTTTTCGGATTTGTCTGAAAGGTATTTTATTACTTCCGTGGATCTTTGTTTAAGAGGCTCTCCACTTAGTCCACCATTTCCAATTTTCTCAACAAAAGCCTCTTTTGTTGTTAAGCCCCCTCTGTCTATTGTTGTATTTGTTGCAATTACTCCCGTGATTTTAGATTCTTGAACAATTTCAATAATATCATTTAATTGTTCATTCGTTAAGTCCGGAGCAATTTTAAGAAATATGGGTTTCGGATGTGTTACTTGTAATTCGTGATTTTGTAATGTATTTAGAATTTCAAGTAAAGGTTTTTTCTCTTGTAGCTCCCTTAATCCTGGAGTGTTGGGACTACTTACGTTAACAACGAAATAGTGAACATGACTGAAGAGGGCTTCAAAGCAAATTTTATAGTCTTCAGTTGCCTTGTCATTTGGGGTCAATTTGTTCTTCCCAATGTTCCCCCCAATGATTACGCCTTTATTTTTCTTTAGCCTTCTTACGGCATCCTCTACGCCTTCATTATTGAAGCCCATTCGGTTAATAATGGCATTATCTGCAGTTAGTCTGAATAATCTAGGTTTTGGGTTTCCTGGTTGTCCTACAGGTGTCAATGTGCCTATCTCAATGAAGCCGAATCCCATTTTGGAAAACTCAGTAAACATTTCAGCATTTTTATCTAATCCAGCAGCTAATCCAACCCTATTTGGGAAATTTATTCCAAATAATTTAACCGGATCATTTGGTGTTGAAAAGAATAATTTTGGAAAAAAATTTAAAATTGGAGTTCTGAAAAGAATTTTATTCAATTTGAAAGTTAGGTGGTGGGCACTTTCAGGGTTGATTTTAAAAAGGAAATAACGAAGGAATTTATACACAGATCATTTTTTTACAAAAATAGCATTCAAAAATACGATTGGGAACTAATCTTCTTTTTTTATTTTAAATCTTAGTCCAATAAATAATAAAGAATTCCGGAAAGTTCCACTCACGATGATGAGAAAGGTGGTGTTTTTTCTCCAATTGATATTTGATAACCTGGGTTTCCTCCGAATAAAACAGAGGTTCTGGTTTCTGAGATTTTGTAAATACCGACTGAAAACCCAATTTTATCAGAATTTGAAAAGGATAATAAATACCTGAACTCAGATCCATCAAGGTTTGTATAATTATTATCTGTTATAAACCCTTTTAAAAGCTTAATATCTATTTCTTGTCTTGATGTTTGTTGTATTTGAATAAATTGAAGTATTAATGAAAAGCCTAGTTTTGCTGAGTTTTTGAATAAATTTATAATCGTTTTTGTGTGTGATTATTTAATTAAGTTAACCGCAATTTTCATGAACAAAAAAGGAATTTATCCGTACAACAAGTTTATCCGGATAACACGTTTAATTAAAATTGCTAAGGAAATAATCAATTTGAAAATTATTTAACTTTTTTATTTAAAAAAATAGAACATAAATGAGAAGATTCATATTTTTTCTTGCATGTTTTCTTTTCTATTTAGTTGCTTTTGGTAACAATCCCAACCTAAGTAATCTAGAAGAAAATAAAACCTTATTAATTTCAGGTCCTGCAATGTTGTCTGGAACCAATTTGTTATGCCATAACGATAGTGCTCGGTTAATTGCCAGTGATCCTTCAAATCCTAATACAACTTTTAAATGGTATTCCGCTGCAATTGGAGGGTCACTTTTGTTTTCGGGTGACACCTTTAATACAGGAGGATTAACTTCAAGTAAAACATATTTTATAGAAAGTTACGATCCGTCAGATTTTTCAACATTTGCAACAAGATCTATTCATGCTGTAATTGTTGCAAATGCAAATGTTGATGCTCCAAGTGCCACGCCTAACCCTGGATTAATTTGCCCTGGTGACAGTGTTCAATTTGTAGCAAGTTCCACATTGGATTCTGTTCGAAAATATTCTTGGCATTCTGCAATTACTGGTGGATCTCAAATTTTCGAAGGTCAATCATTTAATACAGGTGAATTAAATTCAAGCAAGACATATTATCTTCAAACAACAGATATTAATGGATGTGCCTCACCCAGAGCATTGGTTACAGCTACAATAACCCCAAATGAGGATGTAATCACCTTTAGTCCAGCTGCCCCAAATATATGTCCAGGTGATAGTGTTGAGATAACGGCCTCAGGAACTTCAAGTACTAAGTATTATTGGTTTAATTCAATTTCAGGAGGGACTAGTATTTCAGAGGATAACCCATTTAATACCGGTGCATTAAACTCGACTAAAACTTATTATGTTGAAGGCGAAAATGCTGATGGCTGTATTACAGAAACTAGAAAGGCAATTACAGTAACAGTTTTCCCCGTCGCCGATGCAGTAACGGTAGATCCAGCGGCAGAAACTTTATGTGCCGGTGATTCTGTTGAGTTAACAGCCTCAGGGGTCACAAGTGCCATTTTCAACTGGTACACCACGGCTACTTGCGGGACAAAAATATCGAGCGATAATCCTTTTAATACAGGGGTTGTTACTGAAAATACTGTGTTTTATGTTGAAGGATATACTTCTGATGGTTGTCTAACTCCTATTAGAACTCCAGCTGTGGTAACTATCCTTCCGAATTTAGATGAAATTACAGTTGACCCAATAGCTTCGGTTATTTGTCCAGGTGACAGCGTTACATTAACGGCCTCAAGCACCTTAGG
>JBLIKP010000003.1:0-65422 GCA_047635375.1 Sphingobacteriales bacterium
GTAAAGGGCAAAAGAAAACGCATCATCCTCTGGAATATAGGTGAATTGAGGGATTACCGATTGGAAATTTGGGTCAGAAGTAAGCTTAAAAAACCCACGTTGAATTTCGTCAAACGAAAGGTAATCTTTATCAAAGTCTCCAAAAATCTTGCGAACGTATTTTTGCTGATTTTGATTTAGCCCATAAATTGTTATTTCTTTAAAACGCAATCTTGGCTGGTTTTCCAGGAAAAGTATCCTTTTTCTTTCCAATTCCTCGACTTCAATTCTGGATGAAATTTTTCGTTTTATCTCATCCATTTTAGCCATTGTTGCCTGGTAGCCATATTCGATAATCTCATCGCTTCGGCTAAAATCAAAGGATGTGAATTTAGTCAAGATGGGAGCGATGTAAATGTCCTCATCCTTAATCTGCGTTGTGTCACTCTTCGAAAGGAATAAATAAACGGGAAGTTGATTTATTAATTCATCGTCGTCTTCAAACGGATATTCATTATAAATTTTACTGCTCACATTTACCCCGATTACAATATCTGGGTTGAACTCATTCCTCATAACATCCACAGGAAAGTTATTGTAGAGCCCACCGTCAAAAAGATATCTCCCTTGATATTTTATAGGTCTAAAAATGAAGGGGACGGTAAGAGTAGCGCGGATTGCCTCGTCAAGTCTCCCTTTGCTAATTACAACCTCTTCTTGCGAAAAAACATCAGATGCATTACATCTGAACGGGATAAATAAACTGTCAAAGTTGTAGTTGGCTTTCGCCGAAGATTGGGCAACAAGCTTTGTAAGTGCGAAATTTAATGGGATGTCATTTATCAGATTGGGAGAAAAAGAGGCTTGAAAACCTGAATCTACAGATACCGAAAAATCTAACCATGAGGGGTCAGGGTTTGGTTTGTAAAAGTAGTAGTCGTCCCGTTGCTCCAACTTTCCGTTCACCCAATTTTGGAAATCTTTAGTTGTCCCAATATAATTCATTTCGTTGGGGGAATATCCTGCGGAATACATTCCGCCTATTATCCCACCCATGGAAGTCCCTGTAATATAATCTATGGGAATGTTGTTTTCCTCTAAAGCCTTAATAACACCTATGTGAGCCAAACCTTTCGCTCCACCACCACTTAAAACTAACCCGACTTTTTGTGCATAAACATTTTCGCCTAACCCATTAATAAGGGGGAGGCAAAAAAGAAGGATAAGAAATTTCAAGTAATGTGGTTTGTTCATATGATTCACCCACCAAGTTAACAATGGATATCTAATTTTTAAAGTCTAGGCAAAATTGCATAAAAAAAGGCCGGTATTTTTTATACCGACCTCAATAGTTTTTAACCTTTTTTTAATTTTTTATTAGTTTTTTCAATACTCGGCCATGGCTAGTTTGAATGTCTAAAATATAGATTCCAGTCGTTAATTCGTCCATTAAAATTTCGTTTTGGAATGAACCATTTAAAAGGTGAATTCTTTTCCCTGAATAATCATAAATCTCAACTTTTTCGATGTTTACATTTATTGGGGTTTTTATTGTTACCCTTGATGTCGTTGGATTTGGGTAAATAACAATGTTTACTTTTTCCGAGTTTCCTTTAATGGATGATATGATAACAATGATTTCCTTGCAAAGTGTGTCGCTTCCATTTGAATTGTTTGCAGTAAGACAAACTTCAAAAGTTCCGTCGGTGCCATATTGGTGTGTCGGATTGTGGTCGGTTACTGTGTTACTTCCATCTCCGAAATTCCAAGAAAAGGTAGTCGCATCTGAAGAGTTATTTATGAACTCAATCAATTTGTTTCCTATTTGCTTCGAAGTAAAGCCTGCCTTTGGCTGCGCTGCGTTGCAATTTTCAACGGTGATATAGTTTTCCTTAGTTATTGTATTGTTTCCATTAGTATTAATTGCAGTTAGCGTAACTGAATAAATCCCTGGGGTGGTGTAATTAACTACAGGATTTTTTTCCGTTGATGTTGCCGGGTTTCCTCCTGGAAATGACCAATTCCATTCTACAGCATTGGAGCTTTTGTCAGTATAGGTGATGTTCCCGTTTTTGCAGACTTCAGTTTGGTTTGCCTCAAATTCAGCTACTGGTTCAGCGCAAAGGATAATCTTTATCATTTTCTCCTTTGTTACTGTAGTTTCACCAAAATCATTTGTGGTTTTTAACGTAATATCAAATTCACCTGCAGTATTGAATTTTACGGATGGATTTTCTTCAGTACTTGTTGAAGGTATTCCTCCAGGAATTGTCCATTCCCATTGGGTGGGATTGTTTTTGCTCTGATCAGTAAATTGAAGAGTAGTACCTTCACAATCCTGATTTTTATTTACTGCAAAATCTGTTTCAGGTGCCGCGCATGCTGCAACTGTAATGAAATCATTTTTAAACGTGATATCAGCACCGTTGTCATTACTTGCCTCTAGGGTTACTTTGAATTTCCCAGGATTATTGTAGGTCACCGAAGGATTCTTTATTGTGGAAGTTGCAGGTGTTCCTCCATCAAATGTCCAATTCCAGCCAGTTACATTGTTGCTTTTATCTTCAAAATTCACCACCATTTCAACGCAACCTGAGGTTTTGTCTACTGTGAAATCAGCAACCGGACTCCCGCACTCGGATATTTGAATGAAATTTGTTTTTTCCTCAGTATGAGATCCAAAAGAATTGGTTACCACAAGTTTTACGTTATGATTTCCAATGGTATTAAATATAACCTTTGGATTTTGTTCTGATGAAGTTGATGGGGTTCCATTGGTGAAGGTCCATGCCCAGCTTGTTGCATTTGTACTTTGGTCTTCAAATGAAATTTCTATCCCTTTACACCCTTCAGTTATGTTTGAGGTAAACTCTGAAACTGGTGGCGTAGCTTCTCCGAAATTTCCTGATGATTTGTTGCCAGCGATGTTAAAATCCCCGAAAGCAGATAAAACTGGAGTTTGAATTTCCTCAGTAACCGTGTTAACAGTTGCATTTAAATTTATCCATTTTGAACCATTCCAAAATGATCCTGTTAACCCTTGGTCATTAGTAATGCCCGGGTTTTTGGTTGAATATTTAAAGCCAAGTGATGCTGATCCAGATCCAGCAGTTTGGTTTACTTTGAAATAATGGTTTGAATTAATATTTCCAATGTTATTTCCTTTTTGGTCAATATCGAATCCGTCGTCGGTAGGATTGTTAAATATGAATTCCGCCGAAAATTTATCTCCTGCCGTAGAAGGATTAAGGATAATTGGGCTGTAAAATAAATTTGTGGTTTTTCCACCAATGGGGAAGGTGAAATCTTCTGAGCTAGTTTCCTTAATAACCTCTCCTATAATAAAACGTGAATTTCCGGTATTGGAAATTATCCCAGATGAGGAAATTTCAAAAGCCTTACCATTCGAATTTAATAATGAAGTATCTCCTTGAAATATTAAGGAATCTGCTAAAGTTAGCGCGCTTGATAATTTTACGCCTACTTTGTTATTAATAAATAACGCATTTGCACTTGCAGGAATTAGATCTCCTGTTGTTTGCTCTGTTGAGCTACTATAGATAAAGCTTGCCTTTGGACTTATCGTTCTAGTGATTGTTTGGACGTTTCCAGTAGCCGTTGTTGTAATTCCTTCGGTTGTTCCTATCCCTAAAGTCCCATTTTCAAAAAGTTCGAACGCTGTTCCATTTACCCCATCATCTTCAGCAAGGGAAGAAACAATATTTTCCCCCATCATTAATTTACCAGAAACTGAAATGTTTCTTTCATTTCCAATAGCAATAGGCTGGGTTAGTGTTAGTGACCTGCCCGCAGCAATGTTTATGTTAATCTGTCCGTCGGTTAGATTTCCTGTCGCTTTAGTAAAACCAAGTTCATACGTTTTGTTGGATAAGGCTGGAGTTATAAAATTAAGGACAACGAAATTGTTTGAAATTGGGGATGTCCCTTCATAAAACTTTAATATTCCACCATTTTTTGCGACAAACCCACCAGATGAATTTACCGTTACTTTAATTCCTGACGATTTTGAAAGGATTAATCCGCCACTATTTACTTGGGTGTGTCCTAGGTTAAAACTAGCCACTGTTTGTCCCGCAGTTTCCCTGATGAATGTAAAGTTTCCAGAATTTACTATTAAAGAATCCGAGATATTCAAATTAAAGGCTCCAGTTCCGTTTGTACCCACAAAAGTTCCGCCGTTTAGAATCAGTTTCTTCAGATTTAATGTTGAATTCACGCCGATTCCACTAGCTTGAGGTGGAAAAGAGCCGCCATTGTTTATGAAGCTTCCTAAAACTGTTAAGGTCATATTGCCTAAATCACCAGTATAATTGGATACCCTTAATGTCCCACCATTTTCGATGATTAAATCACCCTTTACCTCGTGGAAAACACTGTTTTGATTGTTAATAGTGGTGTTGTTATGCAGATTAAGGATTCCGTTTTTTAGCGTTAAGTTACCCTTAATCGACATGGAAAAGCTTTGGGATGGGGTGTAGTTTCCTCCAGGATTATTAATAACTAAATTTCCAAAAGTCCATTGACCATTAAAAATATTGTTATTCCCTGAAAGGTATTCAACGGTGCTGCTTGGCTCCAAGGTTGGAGAGATTGTGTTTTCTCCTGTGGTTCCATTTAACTGCAATTTACCACCATTTCGAACGGTTAGTGAAAAAGAGAATGTGTTTCCTGCAGGCTTATTTAGCTTTCCACCTGCCTGGATTTCAACGCTTGATCCAACGCCGTTAACCGACCAATTTCCGTTTGCTGTTATAGAGCTACTATCAGGAATAATGAACTTTGCTTTGGGTATAGAAAAACAACCCGGTGCTAATCCTGACCCATCAATGTTAACTCCCCATGTGCTTAATTGGTTTGCATTTCCTCCGCGTTTAGCGAAAAATTTAACAAAATCATCAATTCTCCTTTTTCCTTCTGGATTGCCATTTGAAGGAAAATATGTGATACCATTAACTTTTGCCTTTGCCAATTGTGCATCAAGATTGTTTCCAATTTTAGCGGTTGAAGGAATGTCAAGTACTAAATAAAAATAATTGGTGTCGCTTAAAAGACTCACCGTATCCTTAAAGTTTATATTTAAGGATGGTGTTTGATGTGTGGTGTCAAATTGTATGCTCGTGTTTAAAACCGGTGCCTTTAAGCTACTAAAGACTGAAATTGAAGTTATGTCAGTTAAATCTGTGGTTCCTGATAAATTAAAATTTAATTCTTCAAGATTTAATGGATTAGTGCACCCCTCTGTAATAACCTTTACACGTAAAATTGAATTATTTGATGTTCCGGGTATAACGTTGCTTAAATTTTCATGTTCGGCCTTAATTTCTTTGATGGTTTGGGGTCCAGAACAAACTGAAATAGGGTAATCTTCTACTTCATCCTCAAAAGTGTCATCGCAAGGATCGTCAGGTCGAGTATTGGTTCCAGAATTGTAACCGTAAATTACTCTCATGGTGGTTACCCCCATTTTAGCATTTGCAGGTACGGTTATGGAAATATTTGTGGCTTGATCAAGAGTTGAATTTTGCCCCGCTGAGATGTAATATTCATTTTCATCGAATACATTGCTTTGATCCCAATCAATCCAAACCCCTATTCCATAACGAGTTGTTCCACTGCCGCTGGAGGTAACGGTTAATGTATACGTACTGTCTATTTCTAAATCAGTAATGTCATTACTATAAAATGTGTAACCCGAATTTCCTGAGGGCCTGTTAATAGTATTTAACGTTACACTATTTATGTTCCCGAAGGGACTTGGATCGGTTGCCGATACGTTACATTGTGGTGGCAGGTTTGTTGGACTTGGACATTGTCCATTTACATTAATTGAGGCTGCAAGTGAAGCAAAAACAATAAAAAATAGGGAAAAGAAAAGCTTAGCCATCGATTTATAAATGTTAAGAATTTTGAAAATTTATTAATGAATACATGTTCCGATGTATTACAACTTTCAAATCTAATATTTTTTCTTCAATTTTAGAATTATAAACGGCAAATGAGTTAATAAAAAAAAACACGTCAATTTTTATAACTGTTAATAAGGATGTTTACGGTATATAATTTTTATCGATTCAGTAGGTTCTTGTTTTAATATTTCTCATAAATACTTAAAAGAAACATTATTTCGATAAATAAAATGGATTTTGAATTTAGTGATTTGGAGTTCACTCAAGGAAAGGGGTAAAAAGTGCACCCGAAGGGATTCGAACCCCTAACCATCAGAGCCGAAATCTGACATTCTATCCAGTTGAACTACGGGTGCATGCTCAAAAGTAGATAAATCAAACTCAACGCGCAACAAGGACGGAATAATTTATGTCTAAGAGCTAAATTTTTTAGCTTTGTACAAAATATATTATGGCTACTCCAAAAGTTATCATCCACGGTGGATTTTTCAGCGAATCCATTACTAATAATGAAGTGAAAAAGGCAAAACAAGATGCGCTTCTTGAAATTGTTAAAAAAACGAATGAGTTCTTACAAAATAACACTGCCTTGGAAACTGTTGTGTTTGCGAATAAAATGCTGGAAGACAATCCATTGTTTAATGCAGGAACAGGGTCACATATCCAAAGTGATGGAGTTATCCGCCTAAGCGCTTCGCTAATGGATGGGAAAAGACAACTTTTTTCAGGAGTAATTAATATTTCTAATATTCAAAATCCAATTGAACTTTCTAGAATTTTAATAGAGGAGGAAGATCGTGTGCTTAGTGGTGAGCAAGCCGAGAATTATGCGCGACTGAAAAATTTTTCCAGCTATAACCCAGAAATTAAACAACGAAGGGATGAGTACGAACAAAATCTAGCGACATCTAGAACGAGCACGGTGGGCTGCGTTGCGCTTGACGCGGATGGTAACATTGCGGCAGGAACTAGCACGGGTGGAAAAGGATTTGAAATCCCTGGCAGAGTGAGTGATTCAGCTACTGTGGCAGGGAATTATGCGACGAATGATGCTGGAGTCTCCGTAACTGGGGTAGGAGAGGATATCCTTAACGCTTCCCTAGCTTCCAAAATTGTAACTCGTGTTATTGATGGAATGCCATTAAATGTAGCGGTCGACAAAAGCTTTAAGGAAATGAAACCTTACGATGGGTTTGCTGGCATAATATCAATTGATAAAGGCGGGAATATTTATCACACCGATTCTCATCCATATATGGTGTATGCATATCACGATGGTGAGAATGCGGTAACTTTCTCTTAATTTTTCAAAAACTTTTTGGTAACAACAGAGTTTCCTGATTCAACTTTTAGGAAATAAACTCCCTTAGTAAAATTTTCTAATCCAAGGTGGTAAACTCCGCTTTGAACTTTTTGATAGGTGAATTTCATTTTTCTTCCTACAATATTTAAAACCTCAATTGTTGTCCGGCCATTTTTTTCGTTAAAATTGATGGTAAGACTTTGATTAACGGGGTTTTCTGAAAGGGAAACCGCAAATTTTGAAGCCTTTATTGCCGTAGGACGATTTTCGTTGAATGCATTATACAAAGTTTGTAGAGAATCAATAGGTTCAACGCCAAATGGAGTTTTTGGTACAACTAAATCTACGGTTAAACTATCCTTAGAATCATTAGGTCGCGCAACTCTTAAGAACGCACTTAAACTGCTAACGCCCTCATTTAAACAGCGTGTGTCGGCCCCTGGAACTTTTGCTCCTTGTAATGCCATCATTAATTTATCGGCCAAAGTTCCTTGCGTCCGATTGAAGAAAACTTCTATGCTGTCCAAAATTTGTGGGCCTAAAAGAATGTTCCCCTGTATTGAATAATTGGGTCCAACAATATGGTTTTTATAATCGTCGGTATTTTCACCGGTAAATCCAGCACTTCTTGGTTGTCCTAAACTATCAAAATCCACGATTCCATATTGTCTGATAGTACTATCATTCTGAAAATCGTTGGTGGTTAAATATTTGATTATTTCAGCTGGAGATTCGCCCTTGTCCATTTTAAACCTCGCCGCCGACTGGTTTGAGCCATTGTAGTAAGCTTGGGTGTGAATTCCCCCACGGCCGGGTAAAATATCGCTAATAATTACGGCACCATTAGACCCTGGAAATTGGGTGTCGTCTAGGCATGAAGCCCCTGCGCTTCCAACTTCACCCGTTGCCGAATCCACTGCCACAATGCTAAAAGTATCTTGGCCAAATGAAATTGAATAACCAGCAATTAAAAATAGGGAAAGGATTAAGTGTTTTTTCATAATTACAATAATTTTAAAACTCATTTTTGACCGGACAGTCCTTAATACGTTTATAAATTTTTTATTAGTTCTGAAAATTACAATTTTTTTAAAAGATTCAAAATTCTTAAATGAATTCTCCCATTAAAGTTTTTTTCCATATTAATTTAGAATGAAAAAAGCCGTTTTAGAAACCTTGACTGCCCTTATTGGATTTACAATTTATCACTAAGTAGGTAACTGTTTTTGGCAATCTGATGTTACAGGAGAAGTAAATAAGCCAAAATCTTTCCAAGATGGGAAATATGATAAGGAGTTTACTCGTAATTTCGATTATTTGAAATTTGCTCGTGATTTAAAATCCACTCAAAGTGCATCAGCAAAAAGTAACCCGGTTTCTTTTATTGAAAACGTTAAAGAATTAGGTCTCTTTAATCTAGGCGGTAGAACTCGTGCGATAATGTGTGATATTCAAAATACACAACTTATTTTAGCTGGAGGTGCCTCAGGAGGATTATGGGAGTCAAACGACAGGGGTGAAACCTGGAACCCAATTAATGATTTATAGTCAAATCTTGGAGTAACTTATATTTCTCAAAGCAGAATTAACCCAAACCTAATTTATTATTCAACTGGGGAGCCTATGGGTAATTCAGAATCTATTATTGGTGAAGGTGTGTTTAAATCCGTAGACG
The DNA here is from genome assembly GCA_047635375.1 of Sphingobacteriales bacterium. GTDB lineage: Bacteria > Bacteroidota > Bacteroidia > Sphingobacteriales > Sphingobacteriaceae > JBLIKP01. The sequence continues at coordinate 8,885 of JBLIKP010000003.1, forward strand.
GTGGAAATTAATAAAGAAGAGCCAAACCAACTATATACAGTTGCCTTTAAGCGAGTTTGGCGTACCGTAAATGCAGGGTTTAATTGGGCTCCAATTACCGAAGAAATTGCCTCAGGTACTTCAGTTGATTCGTCCAAGGCAATTGGAATTGGCTCAGGAACAGATCCTACAATATATATAGACGGACCAAAAGGATTTTTCTATAGAATTGACAATGTACGAACCTCAAGCCCCGGCAGCGAGGTGAATTTAAGGTCAAGGGTTCCCAATAATATTAAAGGAAGCTTTCTTGCTTGCCTAGCCGTAAATCCTAATAAAGATAGCGAAGTCTTTGTTGCATTGAGTGATTATTCAACTACCCAACAGCCAAGGATTTATAGGGTTGAAATGCAAATACTTCAAGCCCGATTTTTAGATCCATTTCAGGAGATCTTAATAAAAATTTACCTGTAAACTGGATTGTAGTGAGTGCTCAAGATTCAAGATACCTATTGATTGGTAATGATTTTGGGGCTTATGCCTCCTCTAATTCAGGCAAAAACTGGCATTTTTGTTGATGAAATTCCAATTGTTCCAATTATGCAAATAAGATTGCGCCAATCAGACCAAAAGCTTTTCATTGCTAGGCATGTTAGAGGAATATGGACTGCTGATTTGAACGTAATTGTATCAGCAATTAATGAAAGCAGAGCGAAAGTAATATTGAGTTTTATCCTAGCCCTGTTGTAAATAAGAAGGTAATAAGGAGTTCTATTGAACTTAAAATTAAAAAAATAGAAATTTTCAATTTAACAGGTAAAAAAGTGTTTGAATCATTTGATAATACTGGAGAATTGAACGTAGAAAACCTAAATCCAGGAATCTATATATTAAATTTAACCAATATTGAGAATCAAGTAGTTTCGAAGAAATTTATTCGAAATAACGAATTATAAGGTCAAAATACCTATATTCAAATACTGGCATGGATTATGTGTATATTAATTATAATACAAAAAAATCCCATGAAAAATTTAATATTCCCTTCACTAGCAATTTCCATTGTAGTAATTATTGGTTCGTTGTCTTACGTATCAAATAAGGAGCAATCCAATAACGTTAATACAAAAAATCCAGGATATTTATTAGACTATCAAGTTCAAAAGGGAATAGATAAAATTGAGACTCCTGCAGCCTATTATGCCGATTTATTAGGTAATATTAAATCAACCTCACAAAGAGCATCAGAATCTGCATTTATTGAAAACATAAACGAGCTAGGTCCTGAAAATGTTGGAGGAAGAGCAAGGGCACTTCAAATGGATTTAAATGACTCAAATAGGATTTTTGCTGGAAGTGTTTCGGGTGGTATCTGGGTTTCAGAAAATAAAGGTGATAGTTGGAGTCCTATTAATGATTACGCAAGTAACTTAGGAGTAACTTCAATTACTCAAAGTCCACTTAATACCAATGTTTTATTTTACTCCACTGGTGAGGTTAGAGGAAATTCAGCTAATATTTTTGGTGAAGGTGTTTTCAAAAGTATTGATGGGGGTAAATCGTTTTTTCATTTGGCGGGTTCCAAAATTAACGAAATATATCCGAATACATGGAAAATTGTAGCTTCACCAATTGATGAAAACACAGTTTATTTAGCTACTCATACCGAAGGCTTAGTAAGATCTACCGACGGTGGTGAATCCTTCCACTTGTTATTAAACGGAAATATTACAGATGTAGAAGTTCTTCCTGATGGAAAGGTAATCGTAGGTTCTAAGGGCGAAGGAATATTCAAATCGAATAATGGAAACCCAGGAACTTTTATAAAGGCTGAATCAATTTTGCCTGAAACTGGAGAATTTTCAAGAGTTGAATTAGCTTTTTGCGAATCACAACCATCTACTATTTATGCAGCTATAGTTAATAAAAATGAATCTGGCTTATTATATCTATTTAAATCAATCGACGAAGGTTTAAATTGGTCAAAAGTAATTAACCCGAATAAAAGAGGGATTAGTTTTTTATTCCCATGGTATTGTTTAGCATTAGAAGTTAAGCCAAGCGATCCTAATTTTGTGGTTATTGGAAGTGTAAGCTTGGGGTATAGCATTGATGGAGGAACAACTTGGCTATTAGCTGGACAATCTCATGCAGATTATCACATTATTAAGTTTGATAAAAATAATGAGGATAGAATTTTAGCAGGGAATGATGGCGGGCTGTATGAGTATTCTGCTTCGACTATGATGTTTCCTGCAAAGTCCTTAAATAATGATTTTATTGTATCTCAGTATTATGCAGGAGATTATCATCCTGAAAATGATGCCGTAATTGGAGGTACTCAAGATAATGGAACAAACTTTGTTTCTGTTGAGAGTAGTAATTTTGAAGAAATTAGCGGTGGTGATGGAGGATTTTCTTTTATTCACCAACAAAAACCGGAAATCGCATACATGACATCCCAGAATGGGTATTTAAACAAAACCTCCAATTTAGGTGCTTCGGATCCTACATTAATGATAATAATGAACGAATTAGATTCCAACCGTGATTTTGTCGTTGACGATGGAACCTGGTTTATCAATCCGTTTAATGTAAATCCAAAAAATGGAGATGAACTCTTTTATACTACGCTAAAACGAATTTGGAGATCTAATAATGGTGGTCAAAATTGGACTGAGTTAACAAACGAAATTGGAGAGAATAGATACAAAGCTCCATTTGCCTTAGGTTTATCAAATGAATTAGAGCCTAAACTTTATGTTGCAGGTAGTGGTGGTATATTTTATAGAATTGATGATGCAACCTCTGCAATTCCTGGAGATGAAGTAGACCTTTCTGAATCAATCCCAATTGGTTTGAGGTCAGATTTTTTCAGAAATATAACAGTTAACCCGAATGATCCCTCTCAATTATTTGTATCATTATCTAATCTTTCAACAAAGTCAAGAATCTTTAGAGTAGATTTCGCTGATACTGATAGCCCTGTTTTTATTGATATTAGTGGAGATTTGCCAAGGAACTTACCGGTAAATTGGGTTGATGTAAGTGAAGAAAATCCAGATTTTATTATTGCAGGAACAGATTTTGGCTTGTATTCAACCTCAACGGGTGGCGATATATGGAATAGAGTGGATGAGTTTCCAAACGTTGTTATATACCAAGTAAAAATTCGTCAGTCCGATCAAAAACTGTTTGTGTTTACACACGGAAGAGGTGTTTGGATTGCTGATGCAAATACTACAGTAACGGGAGTTGAAAATAATGAAATATCCAAGGTATCGGTTTACCCGAACCCAGCCACAAATTCCATTTCCTTAAACAATAGAGGAAAGAAAGTTAATCTAATCGAAATTTATAATATGCAAGGCCAAAAAGTTGCTGAGAAATATGTAAAGAGAGTAGGGGAAGGCATGGATGTTAGTAATCTTTCATCAGGAACCTATTTGGTAAAAGGTACTCTTGACAATAAAATCGTAACTCAAGGTAGGTTTGTAAAGAGGGATTAGACTAATTTATTTAGCCTTTTTGAGTAGATAAAACCCAATTAATATCAGGGGTAAGGATAAAAGTTGACCCATGCTTATATAAGCTTCAATCCAGTTCTCAGATAGAGGGGCTTTAAGGAATTCGATGAAAAATCTAGGAATTAGAGTGGCTATTAAAACAAGGCCAATCATAAAACCTTCTTTTGAAATTAAGGCGTTTCTCCTCTCAAAGAAATAGCAAGTCAACACAATAATAAAATAGGTAATCCCTTCTACAAGTTGAATTGGGTACCTTGGGATAGAGTCAACTAAAGGAAAAATTATTCCAAAAGTTGAATTCGTAGTGATTCCTACAATTTCTTGGTTAAATAAATTTCCGAATCTAATTAAGGATCCTCCTAGTAATAAAGGGACTGCCAATACGTCTAACACCCATAAAAAAGACTTTCGTTTTATTACTTTGGAAACGATAAAGGCGGCAATAAATAATCCAATTACCCCGCCATGGCTTGATAATCCACCCATTTTTAGTTGGATTATTTCAGGAATGTGGTTTTGATAATAATTCCAATTATAGAAAAACACATGACCTAATCGGGCAAATAAAATTATGCATGTTGCCATTATCAGGAGCGTAAGCTCAGCCCAGTAACCCTGAATACCCTCCTTTTTTAAATGAAAAGAAAACTTAAAATACGCAATTAGAAAGGACGTTATAAAGAAAAACGTATACCACCGAACCGTTAGGAATTCGGTTTCAATTAGGAAGGGTGAGAAGTCCCAAGTTATTGCATTTAGAACACCCAAAATTAAGCTTGTAGATCTTCAAAGGTGAATTTGGCATTCAGCCAGGTTTCATCCAGTCTGCTTCCATGTTTTTTATAAAAATTTATTGCTGGAGTATTCCAATCTAATACTTGCCATTCAAGACGACCTGCATTTTCTTCCTTAGCTAATTCTTTTAAGACCAAAAATAATTCTTGGCCAATTCCATTCTTTCGAAAAGATTCTTTAACAACGAAGTCTTCAAGGAAAATTGTAGTGCCCTTCCATGTACTATATCTTGAGTAAAACAGGGCGAAACCTACCACTGTGGAGTTTAATTCCGCGACTAGCGTTCTGAATTTTGGGAGTTCACCCCACCCATCGTTTTTAAATTCTTCCAATGATAAGGTTACCTCATCAGGAGCATTTTCATAAACGGCCAATTCATTGATTAATTCAAAAATGACTTCAGCATCTGAATCAAGTCCTTTTCTAATCTTTAGCATTTTCTTTTACAGTTTTTGGGTAATGTCTCGCTCCAAAAATTTTGGTTCCAACTCGAATCATTGTGCTTCCTTGCTCAATGGCCAAATCATAATCTGAAGTCATTCCCATTGATAATTCGGTGAATTCTTCATTTTTTCTGAAGAAACTTTTCTTTAATCCATCGTGGAATAACGCCATTTCTTTAAACTCCTCAAAAATGTTTCCTTGCTTTGGGGTATTGGTTGCAATTCCCATTAGACCAACAATTTTTACGTGCTCTAATTTTTGAAATTCTCCTTCCGTAAGCATTAATATCATCTCATCGTGGGAAAAGCCAAATTTGGTTTCCTCATCGGCAATATGAAGCTGTAGAAGTACATTTATCACCCTTTTGTTTTGGGCCGCGCGTTTATCAATTTCCTTTAATAATTCAAAAGTATCAACAGAATGAATTAAGTGTACGAATGGAGCTATATACTTTACCTTATTTCGCTGTAAATGCCCAACCATGTGCCATTCAATATCCTTTGGAAGCAAGGCTTCTTTTTCAGTTAATTCTTGAACATGATTTTCACCAAAAGCCCGTTGACCCAAGTCATACAATCTCTGTATGCTTTCAATGGGTTGTTTTTTCGAAACTGCGATTAGTTTCGTGGGCTTTTCGCCGATGTCCTTTATTACTTTTTGAATGTTTTTCTCTAAATCTGCCGCCATAATCAATCAATATATAGCGAAGGTAAGGTTAACCATTTATTTTGACTAAGGAAATTGAGGTTAGTTGCTATCTTTGCAATAATGAAGGAGAAAATCACCAAATCTTTATTATCCATATTTGGATTAATAATCTTTTTAAGTTCTTGCTCGCCACTTGATAAAGGGTCAAATTCTGAGCAGATCATTTCTCCCAAGAAAATGGTGGGAGTGTTTTTGGATATGCATCTTGCCGAAGCCAATTTGGCAAGTCTTCCACAGAACGACTCTGTTATCAGGCTTGTTAACGAATACTATAAGTTCATTTTCGATTTCCATGAAACTGATAGCGCAACTTTTAAACGAAGCATAGCCTACTATTCGGCACATCCCAAAAAAATGGATGAAATCTACCAACAAGTGGTAGATTCTTTAACCAAACTTGAAGCACAAGAATACAAGTGATATTATTCCCTAAAAATATTTTCGAAAAAATCGGATTTGACGACGTACTAGTCCGTCTCAAAGAAAAAACTTTAAGCGCCGATCTCAGGGATAAGTTATCCCTGATTCAACCACTAACCTTCACCCAAATTGCAGAATCACGAGCAGTATTCCTTGAGTTAATCGAATTTCGAAAAGAGAATTCAACTCCATCTCATATACGAGTACCTTCGTTTCAACAATTTGGATCGGCCTTCAGGATTAAAAATGCGTCACTTACAGTAGAGCAGGTTGAAAATTTATTCCAAGTGGTCGAAAATCACGGCTATTGGGAGTTGAAAACTAAGGCTGAGTTTAAACTACTTAATTCACTATTACCAAACGGTAGAGAGGTACAGGTTGTGTTTTCGTTATTGTCCAATGTGCTTAATAAGCGAGGGAAATTCGATAACTCAGCGTCGCAGAAACTATCTGAAATTTCCGGGGAAATAAGTGCAGTTGAAGGATCAATTTCAAGAAATGCTAGCGCAATTTTTGGGAGGCTAAAATCTGAAGGACTTGCCACTGGTGAAAACTTGACTTTTAGAGATGGCCGAACAGTAATTCCCGTTCCGGTTGAAAATAAAAGGAAAATTGAGGGTTTTATTCATGATGTTTCTGCTACTGGAAAAACCGTTTTTATTGAGCCTAAAGAACTTTTTGAAGGGAATAATAGACTAAGGGAGCTTTACTTTGAAAGAGATAGCGAAATAAATAGAATTCTAAATGAACTGACTGAATCTCTTTCTGACTATTCTGAAACCATTGAATGGATTTTTAAGTCATTAATAAAATTAGAGTGGTTTTACGTCCTCCAGCAATGGACAAAAAGTATTGATGGGATTTTTCCAGAGGTGGTTAATCAGCCGGTAATTAATATTATTGATGGGGTTCATCCTTTGCTTCACTTTCACCTTAAGGAAATTAAGAAAACCGCCGTTCCCCTTTCGATTCGATTGGATAATAAGCAGCGGGTATTAATTATTTCAGGCCCAAATGCAGGAGGAAAGTCAGTCGCATTGAAAACGCTTGGGGTTACTCAATTAATGATTCAACACGGAATTCCAGTAATTGCAAATGAAAAAAGTGAGTTCGGTTTTTTCGATAAAATCTTGGTCGATTTAGGGGATGATCAATCCCTTGAAAATGACTTGAGTACTTATAGTGCTCATTTGGCGGCAATGAAATATATCACAAGACAAGCTACTCCTGATACTCTTGTGCTGATAGATGAGATGGGCTCCGGTACTGACCCTCATTTCGGAGCACCCTTGGCACAAAGTATTTTAGTTGAATTGGCAAAAAAGAACATTAAAGGGGTAATCACAACCCACTTTTCAAGTCTTAAGCTTTTCGCCGATGAAACCCCAGGTTTTGTAAATGCTGGGATGCGATACGATACAGAAAAGTTAGAACCAAAATTCGAACTTGAAACGGGGAAGCCTGGTAGTTCCTTTGCATTTGAAATCGCCAAGAATATGGGTATTTCAATCGAAGTTTTGGATAGAGCCAGAAACTTAGCGGGGGAGGAGAGTGTTGATTTTGATGACGCCTTACTTCAATTAGAAAAGGAAAAGAAACAGCTGGAAGAACTTCGGCTTGAAGCCGAAAAGACAAAAAATAGTTTTACTGAGCTGAAAGATGAGTACAAGAAACTAAAAGAGGATCTTGATTCAAGGAAAAAGGAAATTATAAAGCAGGCCAATTTAGAAGCCGAGTCAATTTTAAACGGTGCGAATAAGAAAATAGAAAACACCATCCGTCAAATTAAAGAAACCAACGCCGATAAGCTCGAAACAAAGAAGGCTAGGAATGAATTGCTTCAAGAGAAACAACAGATTGTTGGAAAATTAAAGAAGTTTCAAGAGGAAATTGAAACCGATGAAAAACCTAAGGTCGGGGATAAGGTTAAACTTAAAAACTCTAAAACTACTGGTGAAATTGCCGAAATACGTGGCAAAAAGTTGGTGATAAATTTTAACGAGGTTAAAACCACGCTAGATATGGACAAGGTGGTTGTCCTTAAAGAAAACAAAAAAATGGCCCCCGAAGCTAAAAAACGGTTTATGGATTTGGTAGTGTCTAAATCAAAAACATTTAAGCAGACCTTAGATATCAGAGGGTTTAGACGGGATGAGGCTATTTCAACTTTTGAAACTTACTTAGATGAGGCCATGTTGCTAGGGATGTCAAATTTAACCATCTTGCATGGGAAGGGAAATGGAGTCCTTCAAAAAGCTATTTGGGATCAATTAAAAGTTTACCCCAAAGTAAAAAGCTATAAATATGCCCACCCTGATAGAGGAGGGGCTGGAATAACTGAAGTAATTCTTAATAACGATTAAACATATTCAATTTTTGCTTGTTTATTTTAATTCTAAGGCGAAAGCCAATTATATTAGTTAAAATTTTAAAATATGATTTCAAATAAAATAGAAAAACTGCTTAACGAGCAGTACAATATGGAGCTATTTGCTTCTAACGCATATTTAAGCATTGCATCTTATTTTACCGATGAAGATCTAGATGGGATGGCGCAATTTTTTATGGTTCAATCCAAAGAAGAAAGTGCCCACGCTGAAAAATTCTTCAAGTATATTCATGATGCTGGTGGAAAAGTAGAGATGGAAGCGATTGCTAAACCAACAACTAAGTTTAAATCAGTGAAGCAAGTTTTTGAAGCTGCCTTAACTCAAGAAAAAGGGGTAACGGCAAGCATTAACAAAATTGTTAAGCAGGCTCTTGGCGAAAGTGATTATACTACACATGCCTTTTTAACTTGGTTCCTAACTGAACAAGTAGAGGAAGAAGCAATAATTTCAAACATAATCAAGAAAATCGAACGCGTAGGAGATAATAAAAGCGCACTGTTTTTAATTGATAATGAATTGGGGAAAAGAACCTTTGTAGAAGGGGAAGCGTGAAAAAATAATAACAAAAAAAAGCCGCGATTCATTTGAATCGCGGCTTTTTTTATGGGTTTAACCTTTTACATTTTTTGAACTCTTAGTGTCTTAACTTTATCTGCCGAAATTAATTTAACTAAATATATTCCAGAAGGTAGGTCTGACAAATCTATTTCAGAATTCACATCTATGTTCTTTAAAAGGGCTCCGTTTGAATTGAAAATCTGAACGTTTATTGACTTTGAAACAGCGCTGTTGAAATCAATAAATAATGCGCCATTCGTAGGGTTAGGATAAACTGTTACTTCCAATTCATTAGAATTTACCGAAGTTGGCTTTTCAATAATTGAAACCCTAACTGTGGCTTCAGCACATAAAACAGGTTCTCCTAAATCGCAGATTTCATATTTGAAAATTACTGATCCTTTAAAATCTTCTTTTGGAGTGTAAATTACCGTTCCATTACTTAACGTTGTAACCGATCCAACCGCAGGGTCCTGAGTAATTCTAAGTGAATTTAAATCCAGTTTTCCTTCAGGGTCGCTATCGTTAGTGGTCACATTTACCTCCTTTGTAGTGTTCATGAACGTGATAAGTGAATCATCAAGAGCAATAGGGGCTTCGTTTGGCTTGACAAATAAATCAACCTGAACGAAGACAAATGCAGTGTCGCAACCATTTCTTTCATCACAAATAACATATTGGAATGAGTCAAGTCCTAAAAAGCCATTGTTAGCCTGATATGAAACCTTGTCGGTGCCGACAAGGTTAGTTACTCCGTTAGTTGCCGATAAAGCTTCTGTGATGCTTAAAACATCATTCTCAGGATCAGAATCGTTTAATAGCACCTCGACTTCAATTAAATCTTCCTCAACAGTTTTTGTAGAGTCGTTTAAAGCGATTGGAGCGAGGTTGTCTCTAATTACAACATTAAGATAAACTGTTGCAGTATCGCAAAGTGTAGAGTCATGTAAATCACAAATTGCATATTCAAATGAATCCGTCCCAACAAAAAGATCGCTAGCAGTATAGCAAATCTCACCAGCTTCACCGAAATTTAGCACCCCGTTCGAAGCAGCGGTAATGATTTCCAAACTCGCAGTATCTAAACCACCAAATTGGTCAGAGTCGTTAGCAACAACATTCAAGCAGAATTCAATTGATTCTTGAACTTCGAAGCTGTCGTTTAAAGCTACCGGAGCAATGTTTTCAAACTCTTCTTCAATTGTGATTACCACCACCGCAGTGTCACATTTAATAGGGCTTCCGTTATCGCAAACACTATAGAAAAAGGTGTCCATTCCAAAAATTCCAGAATTAGGAGTGTAGGTTACCTCACCTGTTGAAGCATTTGTGATAGCCACCACCCCATTTGTTGGATCCTCTGTAATTATTAAGCTTAAGGTGTCTAAATCGTTTTCAAAGTCCGTGTCATTTTCTAGAACTAAGATTGAAATTGCAACATCCTCCTTAGTTATTGCGGAATCATTTAGGGCAATTGGTGCTGTATTATCCTTTATAATAAAGATTACCATTGCAGTATCGCAAAGACTATTTACCTCTCGGTCACAAACTTTATAACTTAAAGTGTCTTTTCCGTTAAACCCTATACTTGGAGTATAACTTATTTTACCATTTCCTGAGACAGTGGCTACCCCGTTATTGGTGGGAGCAACTATTGCTAAACTTATTGTGTCAAGGCGATTTCTTTCGTCAGAGTCGTTTCCTATTACAAAAACCGTTAGAGTAGGGTTTTGAGCAGAACTTGAACCGCTAGCGGAGTCGTTTTCTAAAGTAGGAGCTACGTTGCTGTAAGCAGCAATCTTTATTACTAATTGGGCGGTATCACATAATGCTGAGTTACCCAAATCACAAACTGAGTAAGTCAGGGTATCATTTCCTGCGAATCCAAATTCAGAAGTATATTCTATATTGCCCATATCCGTTGCGATTGCCATTCCATTTTTCGGATTGGTAATCAGGGTAACCGAGGCTGAATCTAATCCAGGAGTTTCGGAAGTGTCGTTATTGAGTACAAAGGCGATTATTAATTCGCCGTCCTCAGCATCAATACTGTCATTTAAGGCTATTGGGGCCTTGTTTTCAGAAATGGTTATTACAACCATTGCCGTGTCACATTTTGGATTAGAAGCTAGGTCACATACTGAATAGGTAAAGGTGTCCATTCCATTAAAGCCTCCGTTTGGCAGATAAGTGATGTTTCCCTTTGAGCCAATAACTGTTATTGTTCCATTTACTGGATTAGTAATCACCAAAACGTTAGCAGAATCTAAAGTTCCATCAAAATCAGTGTCGTTATTTAACACTTCAATTTCGATTTCGGTTGATTTAACTGTTTTGGCCGAATCGTCTAATGCAATTGGAGCCGTATTTTCTTTTACAATAACGATTACCTGGGCAGTGTCACAGTTTTTTGGAGTTGCGATATCACAAACCGAATAGGTAAATGTATCTCTTCCAATAAAGGCTAAATTCGGTAAATATGAAATCACCCCCTTATCTGAAATATTGGTGATTGAACCATTATTAGGATTTAATACCACTGTAATACCTGCTGAATCTAGGCTTCCATCAAAATCGGAATCATTATCTAAAACTGAAATTTCTATTTCATCTGCTTCAACAGTTTTAGCTGAATCGTCTAAAGCAATTGGATTTTGATCTGGGTTTACCTGAATAAATACCCAAGCAGTATCACAATTTTTTGGAGTTGCGCTGTCACAGACGGAGTAAGAAAATGAATCAGTTCCAAGGAAACCAGTGTCTGGAAGGTATGAGATAAGACCGTCTGAAAGAACTTCCGCGATGCCGTTTACGGCTTCCATTACAACCGCAAGTGAGCTTGTATCAAGTTTTCCCTCAGGATCAATATCGTTGATTAAAACACTAATTTCTACTAGGGTAATTTCAGCAGTAGTGTCAAAATCATTTGTGGCAACCGGAGGTTCATCTGGGTTAACTGTTATTATTACCATTGCCGTGTCACAAAGGACAGGGGTTCCAAAATCACATATTGAATAAGTGAAAGTGTCGTTACCAGAGAATCCAGTATCAGGTGAGTAGGTTATTTGATTTCCTTCAGTTAATAATGCTCCGCCATTTTGTGGAGTTTGAATTACCGTTACGGAATTAGAATCAAGCTTACCGTTAAAGTCGGTATCGTTTTCAATTACGTTTATTGTAACCGGAGTGTTTTGAACCGTAGTGTCAAGGTCATTAAGAGCAACTGGTGTTTCGTTAGGGATTACCGTGAAAACCACCATTGCAGTATCGCAAAGTGACGTTTGATTAGTATCGCATATTGAATAGGTAAATGTGTCGCTTCCTGAAAATCCAGTAATTGGAACATACTTCACTATTCCATTCTCAATGATTGATAATGAACCTGAATCAGTCGTGCTAATTAAGGTAAAAGTATTCGTGTCTAATCCATTTTCAGGGTCACTATCGTTTGCAATTACATTTAATTCTGTACTGTCGTTTTCAAAAATTGATATTGCATCATCTGTTAAAGTTGGTTTGAAGTTTGGAATAAACTCCATGCTCCAGTCGACAAGTGTACCTTCATTTGTCGAGGTACCGTCGGTAATGGTGAGTGTCCAAACTCCGTCGGCGTTCTCGTTGTCAAATGCCTCGAAACGTTCTGGGGAACCAAATAAATCATTCGCGCCAAGTCCCTGAGGTAGAAAATTTCCAGTAAACGGATTTTCACCATCGCTTATGTCAGGATCTGTTTGGATTTGGGTTAACACCGTGCCATCAAAATCTCCAACTGCTTCAATTGGTGCATTGTCACCAATTTGGTCAGCAATAATTACTGTAGTTCCTTCTGGTGAAGTTAGGGTTATAGTAAGGTCGGGAGTTTTTGGGTGCGTGATTTTTAACTTAAGGTTTAATAATTTACTTGTCGCTTCTGGATTACCAGTTGCGAACAAATTACCCACTCCAGAAACAGTCATGTTGAATTCATCTCCATCAGGGTTTGGGGAGTCTGTTATATCACCTGTTCCACCTATAAAGGTTTGGGCATTTAAATTTGAAAGGGTGATTAGGAGAATTAATGAAAGAATTAACCTTTTTATCATAACGTTGAGTTTCTAATGTAAAATTAGGCATTTAACTTTTGCCAAAAAAAAATAGCATCAGTAAAAACCGTTGCTATTTTAACCAATACAATTAATTTATGATGTTATTTAGAATAATACATACCTAGGACACTACAAAAACAAAAGGGTTGCTTCGAAATCCTTTTTTTTATTGAATAATTAATTTTTTAACGGTTTGAGAATGATTATTAGAAGCCTTTATTAGGCATAAACCCTTGTTTAAATGGAGATTAATAGTTTTGTCAGTTGTGGATGAAGTATTTGAAAAATAATGAGTTATTCCCTAATAAGTCTATTATTTCTACTTGATTAAACTCAAAATCAGCCGCAATATTCACTAAATCAGTCGCGGGATTTGGGGATATATTTATTTCTACAACATTCTCAGAATTTACGTTTGTGGAAATTTCATAGATATTGATATATACATTTGCCGAATCACATAGTACCGGACTTCCATTATCACAAATTGAATAGGTAAAACTATCCTTTCCAACTGAATCTTGATTTGGTGTGTAAATAAGTGTTCCATTATTTAACAAATCGGCGTTACCCTTGGTTGGATCTGAAATTATAGTTAATGAATTTAAATCAAGCTGGTTTTGAGAATCAGAATCATTTTCTGCAACTGAAAAAGTAACTGATCCGTTTTGTTCAACTTCCGCAAAGTCATTTTGAGCAACCGGCGCCGATTCATTAGTGATTTCTAATTCGATATTAACATATACCCAAGCATCATCACATAAGCTTGGGTCAGAATTATCACAAATGGAATATTGAAAAGAATCTACTCCTTCAAAATTTTCATTGGACGAGTAAGTTAATTTGAAATCATTTGTAATATTAATTACTCCATTGTTAGCAGCGGATAGAATTGAAAGTGACGATGAATCTAATCCATTGTCATCATTATCATTGTTCAATACATCAACCGTTATTAACTCACCTGACTTTCCAGCACTTGCATCATTCTTAGCAATTGGAGATTGGTTAAGTGGGGAAGTAACCTCAATTTTTATTAAAGCAAAATTGGATTTTTCACCACTTGTGTCAGTGATAGAATAATAAATTGAATCAATTCCGTCAAAACCTACATTTGAAATGTATTTAACAGTATTTCCTAAAACTTGGGCATTCCCGTTTTTAGGACTTTCTTCAATGGTTATTGAAGTTGAATCAATCTGTCCATCAAAGTCGGTATCGTTTATTAAGACCAAAATCACTACCGAATCACCGGAGTTGATTTCCACTGAATCAGCTTTTGCCACAGGTTTTTGATTAATTTCTTCCGCATTTACAGCCACTATTACCGTAGCGACGTTGGAGGAATCTCCTTCATTATCAAAAATATGATAGGTAAATGTGTCCATTCCCGAGAATGTAGAATTCGGAAGGTAATCGACCTTAAGTGAATTTTGATTAAAGACTGAAGATCCATTTTTTGCTTGAGATAAAATTGATGTTTTTGAACTATCAATTTCTCCGTTAAAGTCAGTATCATTTGATAAAACATCAATAGACACGGAAGTCTCAAATTCTGTTTCAGTAGCATCGTTTTTTGCAATCGGATTCTCGTTTGAAATCGTGGGGTTAACCGTTATAAAAACGGTGGCTATATTTGAAACGGCATCGTCATTATCTTCAACAGTTTAGGTGAATGAGTCTAAACCATTAAATAAAGCACTAGGAGTATACTCCATTTTTCCCTCTGCAATTATTGAGGCATTTCCGTTTTGTGGGCCTTGAACTACTTTTACAGAATCAGATTCAAGATTTCCATCTAAATCTACATCTTCATCATTATCGAGAATCGAAATCGTCACCATTTCACCTTCGTTGGTGGTTGATGAATCATTTTTTGCAATTGGACTCTCGTTTGTTAGTGGTTCGTTAATTGTAACAAAAACTGTGGGATATTTGAACTAAGTCCAGCAGTATCTTTTACAAAATAAGTAAAAGTATCAATTCCGTTAAATGTAGAATTGGACGTATAAACTACTCTACCATTCGCTTGCGCCAAGGCAGTTCCATTAATCGCTTGAGCATCAATTTCAACAGTTGAAGTGTCAATCTGAGTAAATTCTGGGATGTCATTATTTAGGACCAGTATTGTATCTCCCGTTTTAAATGGAGTTGAAGAAACATCATTAATAGCTTTAATTGTGTCAACTGATGCTATTACATAGATAATCACCGTCGCTTGATTTGATTCTGAGCCACTATGTCTTTTACTGTATAAATAAATGTATCCAGTCCAATAAAACCATTGTTGGGTGTGTAATCAACCGTTCCTGCTAGCATAACGGGTTCGGCAGTTCCATTTGAAGGACCATTTTTTATTGTTACAGAATTAATGTCTTTAGGCAAGGCTCCATCCTCATCGTTGTCTAGAACTGAAATATTAATAGCGGTTTCAAATAACTTAGATGAAGAGTCGTTTTTGGCGGTAGGTGGAGAGGATAGTGCTTTTACCCTTATTTGATAATCCTCAACCTCTCCAAAGCCTTTTGGTCCAAAAGAACCTGGGTCGGCAGTCCCTGTATTTGTAACGATTCTTAATCGTTTTAGGCCAGAGGTTTTATTTGCTGGTGGAGTTATGGTTGCCAAATATGGGCTAGGGCCTGAATTGATGAAAATGGTTTCGCCTCCATCTTCAAAATTATTATCATTATTCCAATCGGCGTAAATCTCAAATCTTCTATTTCCAACGGTATTGTTTGTTGTTATTTGGTATCCGCTTCCTGGGCTTACTTCAGAAATTTGATTTTCAAAAAACTTATAGCGATTATAACCTGAAGGCTGGTTAAAACCACCGTTATCGCCTTCCATTTGAGTGTTTACAATAAATATTTCTTGATTTGTTCCAAAGCCAAGGCAGTAATCCCCTAAATTTTCTGGGTGAATATTTAGGTTAAAATTTCCTTTCGAGAATTGAGTTTTGTTGGAGATTTTTACAAAATAAATTCCCGTATCTAATCCGGCGATAGTAGTTTTCGACGCTAAACCACAAAAGTCATCATCATAGCCTAAAGTATCTGTAAAATTACAGCTTGTTGAAACAATAATATCTGAATCAAAATCAGCATCAAAAATGTCAAAAACCCAGTCACCACTATCTATTAAGGAAACTTCATAAATTATATTGCTTAGAAGTTCGGTAGTTGAATCGGCAATTGTCATGGGAGCAATGAGAGTGTTAGTTATGTGGCAGTCGGTAAGCTTAAAATTGTCAATACCAGCGTAATATCCCAAACAATTCCCATCATAAAACTTAAATCGATTGTTTCATTGGGATAATTACAACCCCAAGAACCGCAATCATCATTGTCAATTCGAAGAATTTCGTTCCAAGAATTTAAAGTGTAAATTTCTACGGCTAAATATGCATCTGGACAACCAACAACAGGGATGTCTTTTTGATTTAAGTGATTGTAATCAAATTTTGCAAAAGAAGGTTGTTTACTGTTAGAAACTCAGTTTTTTTTAATGTTAAATAACTAGTGAACTCTAAATTATCTGTTGTGTTTGCATCATCATCTATTAACGAAAAATTGGTTCCATCAATGGATTCATCCTCATCCTTTCCTGAAAACCACCCTTGTCCATCCCCGCAAGATATTAAAAATTAGTGCTTTGTCAATAATTTATCATGGCCGATTCTCAAATTGAAGGGAGCTTAAATGTTTGTATAATCCTTTATCATTCCTTACAAGCTCATCATGTGTTCCTCTTTCTACTATGCTGCCCTTATCCAATACAATTATTTGGTCGGCTTGACGGATTGTAGATAATCTGTGAGCAATAATAACTGAAGTCCTATCCTTCATTAACTCTTCCAAAGCTTCCTGAACCAATCTTTCTGATTCACTGTCCAATGAGCTGGTGGCTTCATCTAAGATTAAAATCTTAGGGTCTTTAAGCACGGCACGAGCAATTGCAATTCTTTGCCTTTGTCCACCTGATAATTTTATTCCTCTTTCACCTACAATGGTTTCATAACCTTCGGGGAATGACTCTATGAACTCTGCGGCGTTGGCTTTTGCTGCCGCAGATTTAATTTCCTCTACAGACGCCCCAATTTTACCATATTCAATATTCTCCAGTATAGTTCCTCCAAACAATAGTACATCCTGGGGTACAATGGCTACTTGACTTCTAATGTCGTTGAGGCTAAACGAAGAAACAGGTTTTCCATCATAAAGCATTTCTCCATTTTCAGGATTGTAAAATCTTAGGATTAATTGAGTTACAGTAGATTTTCCGGCCCCAGACGGTCCAACGATTGCTAATTTTTTGCCCGCATCTACTTTAAAGCTTACGCCGTCCAAAACGGTAATTTCTTTTCTACTTGAATAGGAGAACTTAATGTCCCTAAACTCTAACTCACCATGTAATATTTTATCAGCTGCTAGTAAAGGTGTTTCCATTGAAATCTCCTCGGTTTTTTCATCAAGGATTTCAATTACTCTCTCTGTTGCTCCAACGGCTTTTTGAATTTGCGCGTATAATTCTGCGAAACTTCCCATAGCAGCACCAACAAATGTGCTATAAAGGATAAAGGAGGTAAGATCTCCAAAAGAAATTTCACCGGTTTCAACCATATGTACGCCCACCCAAATAACTCCTACAATCGCACCAAATAAAGCGAAAATGACAAATGATGCGAACGCACCTCTATACTTGGCACCCTTGATTGCTATCTTTATAACAGCATCAATTTGTTTACGGTATCGAAGGGCTTCATAAGTTTCATTTACGAAAGCTTTTACACTTGAAATTCCTTGAAGGGTTTCTTCTACGATTGTATTTGAATCGGCTAACTTATCCTGAGCTTCCTTCGCTATTTTTCGAATGAATTTCCCAAAAATTACTGCAACCACGATTAACACAGGAAGCATTGAAAGCATAATTAAAGTAAGTTTTCCACTTACCAATGAAAGGAATATTATTCCTCCAACCAATGTTATTACTTGTCTTATTGCCTCTGCAATTGTGGTTGTAAGGGTATCTTGAATTTGACCTAGGTCGGCTGAAATTCTGGAATTCAATTCTCCAACTCTTCGCTTTGCAAAAAAGGACATGGGGAGGGTAATGATTCTGAAGAAGGTTTCTTTTCGTAAGTCGGCTAGGGTTTTTTCACTTACCTCAACAAAAAGCAGAATTCTAAAAAAGGAGAAAAGGGCTTGAAAGAATAAAACCACCATTAGACTTCCTGCAACTAGGTTTATATTTGAAAAGAAGCCTTGAGACTCTTCAAGCATTGCCGAGTCAATAAGTTTCCCCATAAAAAAGGGAAACATTAAACTTGCTCCACTGGATAAAAACAAGAAAACCATCCCGATAATAAACTTTGTGCGGTAGGGTTTAAGATATTTAAAAAGCGCTAAGGTCTTTTTTAAGCTATTAATATTCACCTTGGCTTTTTCTGGCTCAGGAAGGTTGTTGTTTGAATTAAATCTAGGTCTTGCCATTTTTATTTTTTATAGGATAGCACCACAGAAAGGCCGTGTACTATTGCTCCTAATCTTATTGCGTCGCTTATTTTTTGTTCTGTTGCCCCAGCCTTGATGGCGTGAGATTCATGTTCATTAATACATGCTGTACATCCATTAATTGAAGAAATAACCAGGCTTAGAATTTCGTAAAATTCTGTGCCCAATAAAGGGTTTAATTTAATGGACATACGAATTCCGGCAGGAATAGATTTATAGGTTTCATTATCCACAGCATGCTTAAACCGAAACAGCACATTATTGGTTGCCATTAATGAGGTACAGGTGAGTGTTTCCGCAATCTCTTCCTCTGTGGCTCTTGATTCTTTTGCCAAGGTGGTGAACAGATTAACAAGAAATTGATTTTGACTGTTTAAAGATGCTCCCACACATAGTAATGAGGCTTCAAGAGGGGATAGGGTTGGCTTGTTAAAGGCAGAGTTGAAATTTCTGGAAATATCGGCCAGATAATTTTTTTTAAACGCTTTTGAAAACGAATCTCTTTTTAAGAATTGGAGTTCGGATTCTAGGCCTAAATCTAAAAACAAGTTTTCTTTGGAGTTGGACATTGTTGAATTTAGCACAAAAGTAAAAAAGTCGTTCAGCAAATTAATGCGAACGACTTTTTTATTTGTATTTAATTATATGAGAGTATTAATTTTATTGATCTCCACCATCATCATCTGAAGTTTCACCAGTACCCGTTTCCTGTTCTGGGATCATTTGGCCACCTTCAAGAAGTTCTCTTTCAAGGGCTTTTTCTTGAATTTTCTTCATCTCTTTTTGGCGCTTCTCTAATTCTTTTTCGCGCTTCTCTAATTCTTTTTCGTGCTTTTTCTTAGGGTTTCTTACTCCAAGTCTAAAGGCTAATCCTGTGTTTAGGCTTAAACCCGGTGAAGCTTCGGAAACAGCTAAATTTCCTATTCTTTCAGATCCTACAAAGAAATCAAAGTGTTTAGATCTGATTAATAAGTTGGCTCCTATTTGTGAGTAGTTGTTGTACCCAATGCCAGCATTAAATACTAAGTGTAATGCTCTTAAAACCCTAAAATCTTGAACTAAATGAACTCTATAAGATGGGGTGTAAACAAATTTATGAAGAATCACTGTAGATGTAATCCATTTATTCCATTTGTAACTACCCGATAATTGAAATGATGAGTTTAAGTTGGTAGTAAAAACATCATCTAAGGTGTCCACAATTAAATCTTCCAAATTGGTTAATAAACTATCTATTGAGCCGTCGTTGTTGTAATCTGCACCTTCAAAATGGATTGTATCATTTAAAACGTATGTTCTATTACCTACATCCCAGGTGATTTTTCCAAGATCACGCACTCCTGCTTGTAAATTTATTTTCTGGTTTAATTCATAGGTAGCTCCAGCAGAAAAAGTATACCCTAAATTATTAGCACCTGCACCATCCAGTAAGTTGTCCTGAAAATTAGGGTCTAATAAATCTACACCACCAAAACGCACAGCGCCTTGGGCAGCAAGATCAACTTCATAACCATTGGCTTCGTTTCCGAAATAAGCGTGACTCTTATCAATTTTTACTTGAGCATAGTTTATACCTTTTACCATTCCCAATTTCATCCCTAAACCAAGCTTGGATGTAACATCCATTCTATAGCTAACCGCAAATTCTGCGTAGTTCAAGGTGTAAAAATCGGTATTGAAAATGTTAACTGCTGTATCTCCGCCGTAGCCATCTGTTCCACCTGGGAATCCCAAAAGATTGTTTTGAAATGAAAAATTGTTGGCTGATCTTAATTTTACGTTTGCACCAAATTCTCCATTATTACTTTTATTGGTAGAAACAATAAATCCAAGTAAATCATAATCCAAATTCAAACGAAAATGATTTTGAGCAAAAGGATTTGACAATAAAGAAGCAAAATCGACCTCGTTATCTCCATATATTGCATCCAAAATTTGAGTTTGACCAAAACCTACTAATCTAAAATCTAAATTAAGCGTTGGATAAACAGGCAGGTTAAATGCGAAATAATTCAGTGTATCTCTAAAGGCTTCAAAGGCTGGATTATCTTGAACGTCAGTCAAGGTTCCAGAGTTATATAAACCAATTTTTTGGGCTTTTGCAGTGTTAAAAGTTAAAGCTACAAGAAGTAGTATAGTTATTTTCTTCATCTTATTTTCCTTTAATTTTTAACTTTTATGTTTGCGTATGCTGCAAATTCAATTTTTGAATTTGATAGTATTTTAACCGGACCATCTCCGTTACTACTATTTAAATTTGCTTGAATCCTTAAGTGTGTTGTGCTCCTAAGGTCAATTACACTTTTGGAATTTAAGGGGATAGTAACTTTGGTAAAAGAAGGTTCAACAACAATGAAATTATCATTTACTATACCCCCTAAAATATTACTGTTGTTAATAATAAATTCAGAAATAAACTCTCCATTTTTATCAAGTAATTCAACATTTATATCTAATGAAAGAGGAAAGTAATTATTTATGTTAATAGTTAACTCTCCTGACTCGAATAACTCCTCCAATAGTTCATCCAATAGTTCATCTTGTGGAATTGCTGAATTGTCAAATTCAAAAGTATCGGCAAAAGATAAATTACTAATAACAAATGAAAGTGGTGCTTCAACAAAAATACTTGCCTTTACAGAGCTGGTGGTATAAATGAAGCTTTCAGGATTTAAATTTGGGTTTGTAATTATCGATGCTTTCGCAGTGATTTGTTTTGGGAGGTTAGATATAACTTCGTCAATGTTTGAATTAACCTCGTTTAAAATAATGTTATTATCAGGAGCTGGACGTAAAGGATTGTCCAACGCCGATTTTATTAAAAACTGGTTATTATTGTCAGAAGTTAAACTAACCGTTTCCCCAGTTAAAGCATTTGTAGAGCTAAGATCTAAGTTTACTTGGGCGTCAGCTCCAATAAGGTTCTCAAAGCCAAGTTTAAATTCAATTTCGCTTAACTTGAAGACTCCTTGATTTATGCTAGAGAATAAACTATCATTAAAAAGGTCAATAGTAAACGGATTTCCATTTTCATCTTCTAATTTGGTTGTATCTGATCCAATATCTCCGATTACTTTTAATATTTCTGTCCCGGTCATGGCAATACCAACTTGTAGTGAGTCAGTTTCTGCATTAAAGGAAACTAATTCACCTTTAGAATCAACCCCAAAATCAACTGCAAACGGTAGGATATTAAACTTAGGATCTTCTTGGTTTAGATTTATCACATATTCAGAAAGGATAATTCTTTCAGTAATCTCTCCGATTGTTGTTCCAACTCTAGGAGGAATGATTATTGGCAAACTTAATCCAACTCCATCCTTTTTAATTGTAGGGAAATTTAACGTTAGCGATAATTCCATTTCAAATGAGTTCTTCAAATTAAAGGCAATCTCACCACCAGTAAAATAAATTTGCTTTAATTGAACTCCTTCAGCAAGGTTAAAACTAAACTCATCAGCAAATGATTGTTCAATGGGTGCTACCACAGCAACCCCTTTAGTCGAGCTTAATTCAGAAAACGAAAGGTTTGTTGAAAAGCTTTGCGCAGAGTCTATATAAAATGAGTCAATTGGAAATTGAGTAGTATCAGAACCACGTAAATCAACAATTGTAATAACTTGAAGCTTACCCCTTACGGTTTTCCCAGCTAAGTTTATTGTTTCAGATTTAGAATCGCCGCTATCAATATCGTAGAATGTTTGGTTAATAATGAAATCCCCTGAGACTGGATTTTTCACTTTGAAGGTGAATGAGTCCATAGGAAAGGCTAAATGATTTTCAATTGTAATTGTGACAGAACCGTTTTTAATTAAAATTGATTCAACATCGGATAATAAAAATTCAGATGGGTCGGTTTCTATAACTTCAAAATCGGGAACAATACTATGTTTCCCTTGGTTGGAATCAATGAATTCTTTTAGTTCACTATTATTCCTTACAACATCAGCAAGTGTTACAGAAACATCAGCATCAGAAAAAGAAAAGCTTAAAGAGTCAATAGAAAAAGGTAATGCACTATTGAATTCTGGAACTTCTACTAATCCTTCTAGCGATTGATTAAGTAATTCCTTTTCAAATACAATCGAATAGGAGCTATCATCATTCAATGTTATTAAGGAGTCAGGAAATTTAACCTCGTTACCTAGAACTATTTCTCCAAAGGCAAGAGGTACCGTTGAGCTACTTTCGAATTTAGGTTTTAAAAAGGTTTCTTTATCGTACCTACAACCAACAATGGTTAATAGAACCATCCCGGCGATTAAGCCGAGGGTGGGATTTTTAATTTTTAGGATTGAATGCATAAAAGTTATGTTAAATGGGGGATTCACCTCGGAGTTACATTTCAAAGGTTCATGTAAAGTTCGTGTTTATTTTTAATAAATAAGATTCTCCTTTTTTTTTTACTAAAAGCTAAATGTAAAAATTTCAAATTGAAAAGGTTTTTTGTGTAAATCCCAATAAAATCGGACACTTTAGATTTATCGCCTAAGAAAAATTGTATGTTTGCTAGTTGTAAGAAATAAAGAAAAAATACCTGAATTCAGGTATGAAATTATATATGAATAAGGTAAAATTTAGGAAAACGGAGCTAAGCAATGGGTTAAAGGTTATTGTCCATGAAGACAAATCGACGCCCATGGCACTAATAAATATTCTTTATGATGTTGGTGCAAAGGATGAAGACCCATCTCATACAGGTTTTGCGCATCTGTTTGAACATTTAATGTTTGGCGGCTCAATAAATATCCCTGATTATGAAGCGCCTTTGCAAATTGTTGGAGGTGAAAACAATGCTTTTACAAGTAATGATTTGACCAATTACTACATGCAAATCCCTGCTGTGAACTTGGAAACCGGATTTTGGCTTGAATCTGATAGAATGCTGTCCTTAGCATTTTCAGAAAAAAGTCTAGAGGTCCAGAAAAATGTGGTTTGTGAGGAGTTTAAACAAAGGTACCTAAATCAACCTTATGGAGATGTTTGGTTGAAATTACGTCCGGTCATTTATGAAAAGCATCCCTATAAGTGGCCTACCATTGGTAAGGAATTACGCCATATTGAGGAGGCAAATATGGGCCAGGTAAAAGCATTTTTCAAGAAACATTACTCCCCAAAAAATGCAATTTTAGTTGTTGCAGGGGGTGTGAATTTTAAAGAAGTATTTGCCTTGGCCGAAAAGTATTTCGGAAGTATCGATGGCGGAAAACGTTATAATAGAGAGTTGCCAACTGAGCCTGCTCAAAAAGCCTTGCGCCGACTTGAGATAGAAGGGGACGTTCCTGCTGACATGCTATTTATGGCCTTTAAAATGCCAGATAGAATGCATCCTGATTACCATTCATGCGATTTGATTTCTGATGTTTTGGGAAATGGAGAAAGCTCCAGATTAAGAAATAAATTTCTAAAGGAAAACCCATTGTTTTCTGAGTTATCGGCGTATATAATGGGTAGTGATGAAACTGGACTTTTAGTAATTTCAGGTAGGTTGTTAAATACGGTTTCATTTGAAACGGCAGAGGATGCCATAAGAGCCGAATTAGACCTTTTGATTAAGGACGGTGTCGGTAACGACGAGTTGGAAAAAGTTAAGAACAAAGTTGAGTCTTCATTTATTTTCGGAAATATGGATTTGTTTAACAAAGCATTTCAGCTGGCATATTACGAGCTAAAAGGGGATGCCAATTTGGTGAATGAAGAAATTCCTAAATACCGAGATGTATCTACTAACGACATAAAGAAAATGTCTAAAATAATCTTAGATTCATCTCAATGCACCATTTTAAGGTATTCTAGAAAAGATAAATAATGACAGTTTTAGATAGAAAAATAGCTCCGGCCTTTAAAACCGTAGATAAGATAAATGTAATTCAGCCTGAGTCCGTATTATTAGCAGATGGAAACATTCTTCAGATTATTGATGCTGGCGAAGAGGAAGTGGCAATGGTTGAGCTAGTTTTTCCTGCAGGACGGATATTTGAATCGCAAAAATTAATCAGCTTTTTCACTTCCAAATTAATGATGGAAGGCACAAAAACTAAATCAGGCTTTCAAATTTCTGAAGCTCTCGATGAAATGGGTGTGTTTATGGAAATTGAGGCCGACTTAGACTATTCATCGGTTAAAGTTTATTCAACGCATAAGCACTTAAAACGCGCATTGTCGGTCTTTGCTGATGTGCTACAAAACCCAACGTTTAAACAATCTGATATCGATCGCTTCAGCGCGAAGCAAAAGGATAAATTAAAAGTTAACCTTCTTAAAAATAGCTTTGTAGCCCGAAGGAAGTTTTTGGCAAATGTGTTTCCTGACCATAAATATGGGGCGGTGGCAATAAGCTCCGATTATGATCAGATAACAACGGCAGATTTACTGGATTTTCATAATTCAAATTACAAATGTAAACCTGTAACAATTATTGCAGCAGGAAGAATAAAAGAAATTCAGATTGAAGAAATAAAAGAGTTTTTCAGTGGATTAACGCTTTCCTCTGAAGGACTGAATTTCCCAGAAGTAAAAAAATCCGAAATTGCATTTAAAAAGAAACAATGCATTACCAACAAGAAAGATGCTCTACAAAGTGCCTTAAGAGTTGGCGGACTTACAATACCTAAGGGGCATGAAGATTATTATGGACTAAATGTGGTTAATACAATTCTAGGTGGATTTTTCGGGTCACGATTGATGAAAAACATCAGGGAAGACAAAGGTTTTACCTATGGAATTGGTAGTGGAGTTTTTACTCTTAAACAAGGTAGTTACTTTTTTATTGCATCAGAGGTGGGGGCTGATGTGACCAAAGATGCCATGACCGAAATATACAAAGAGATTGAGCGTTTAAGGACCGAGGAAGTTTCTGTAAAAGAGCTTGAAATTGTAAGGAATTATATGCTCGGAACATTTTTAGGCGGATTGGAAAATGCTTTTAGCTATGCTAATAAATTTAAGGGTGTTTTCCTTCATGGCTTGGAATACTCACATTACGATAAAATAATTGAGGCGATTAAAACAATCACACCAGCTGAAATAAAAAGCTTAGCTGATAAATATTTAAACCCAGAAAAATTAGCGGAGGTTGTTGTCGGAGATAAATACCCATGAAAAAGATAATACCATTGATATTTCTTTTATGCCTTTTGGCGGAAGCCATAATGGCACAACTTTCTAAGCCAGAGTTAATAAATGTTACGGTAAATGGTACTAATAACGCTGAATTGAACTGGGAGGTGCATCCTGATGTTTTAGTTCAAGGATACATTATTTATCAAGTTGTTGGAACAGCTCCATTTACCACAAATGAGGTGATTGATACCGTTTTAGGGCGGGCCTCAACGAATTGGGAAAACACAATCTCAAATGCTTCAGATGAGGTTGAAGCATATAAAATAATTGCTTCGTACTTGAATTCCATCGATGATAGCGGATTTAGTAATGAGCATCATACTATTCTTCATAGTTTAATAATTGATGAATGTTCTGGAAAAGTTACTATGGAATGGAACCCTTATGACACTTGGTCCGATGGAATTGCAAATTATCAGTTATTAGGGAGTGAAAATGGTGAAGCTCCAGTTATTTTTAAAACCATTGCTGGGGCCGAATCATCAGGCAGTTTTTCCGGAATTACCTCTGGATCTCAATATTCTTTTTGGGTTAAGGCAGTAAGTCGGTCTGGAAAAGAGTCAGAATCCAATAGAATTTTAATAACACCCAAGTTCACCTCATTTCCAACGGCGGCTTACATTTCCAATATCAGGCCCAATGGAAATCAAACAGTAGATTACGATATCTTTTATAAGGGAAGTGCTGAGTACGCCTTGCTAAAGGTTTATAAAGGCTTTGGTGGTGGAAAAGAACTAGTGATTCAAACAGAAGGGGCAATAGACCCTATTTTACCTGTTAAAGGTGAGCATTATGATTCCAGGTTCGCATTAGATCCTTTTACGATTTCGGCGGAAATCACAAATAAATGTCCAGAGGTTTTGTTGGAATCTAATAAAATGTCGGTTGGAGTTATTTCACTTGAGAAGTCTGCAGGACAAATTAGTGTAAGCGTGGGTGAGGTTTCTGGTTTTGAAAATGGAATTGGAGAAACCAAGATTTATAAAATTGGAATAGATCCTGTCACCTTGGAACAAACCTTTACTTGGGTATCCAATAGCACAAACTTTGTCGATACCGACCTGGAAGGTTCTCAGCATTGCTACATCGCCGACGTAATTGAAAATGGCCAGAATTCAACTGGAATTCAAGGAGAAGTTAGATTGTTTCCCCAATGCAGTTTTGATTTGGAAGAAATTGATTTTCCCAATGCGTTTGTACCAGGGGGCTCGGTCCCCAAGTTTAATCCTTTTTTTACCATAAACGGATTTTTCACAGGTTCTTTAAAGATTTACAGTCGGTATGGGGGGGAGATTTATTCAGAAGAGCATTCCTTTGATAAACCTGGTCAAGGGTGGGATGGTAATTATAAGGGTTCCAAAGTTCCGCCTGGAGCGTATATCTATTTCCTAAAATTTGCCGACGATATTCAGGGTGAATCTCATAAGAAAACGGGTGTTGTCTATATTTTTTAAACTACATTAAAACATAATTGACCGTAAGGTAGTTTGTGATAAACAACTTGGTCGGAAACTTATATATCTGATAAAGT
Organism: Sphingobacteriales bacterium; assembly: GCA_047635375.1. Lineage (GTDB taxonomy): Bacteria > Bacteroidota > Bacteroidia > Sphingobacteriales > Sphingobacteriaceae > JBLIKP01. The sequence goes on from JBLIKP010000003.1 coordinate 35,954, forward strand.
TTGCTTTTGTGGTGTGAATCTACTAGTTTTGCACCGCAAATAATAACCATTAATTATTTGCCAAATGAGCCTAGTCAACGATAAATTTTTAGGAGAAGGATTAACATACGACGACGTCCTAATCGTCCCTGCCTATTCAGAGGTCCTTCCTCGCGAAGTCACTACCAAAACCAATTTAACGCGTAACATCACAATCAATATGCCCCTTGTTTCGGCGGCAATGGATACTGTGACCGAGCATAAATTAGCTATTGCCATGGCGCAAGAAGGTGGTTTAGGGTTTCTTCATAAGAACATGTCTATCGCAGCACAGGCTGAGCAAGTAAGAAAAGTTAAACGTTCTGAAAGCGGATTAATTCAAGACCCAATCACATTGCGAGAAACGGCCTTGCTAAGTGAAGCTTTACAATTGATGAGGGAACACAAAATTGGCGGTATTCCCGTTGTAGATTCAAATAATTTACTTACCGGAATAATCACCAATCGTGACCTTAGGTTTGAGCATAACACAAATCGTCCCGTAAAAGAGGTGATGACCAAAATGCCACTAGTTACTGCCCCAGAAGGCACCACGCTAGAAACGGCCGAAGAAATTCTTCAGAACCATAAAATCGAGAAATTACCCGTTGTGGATAAGAACAACCATTTAATGGGGCTTATCACTTTTAGGGATTTAGAAAAAATAAAAAATTACCCAAATGCATGTAAGGACGGATTCGGAAGACTTCGTGTTGGAGCCGCAGTTGGAGTAACTCATGATACTATTGAGCGTGTTGAGGCTTTAGTTGCCGTTGGAGTTGATGTAATAACTATCGATACTGCTCACGGTCATTCTAAGGGGGTGATTGAGACTTTAAAGAAGGTAAAGGCTACTTTCCCTAAACTAGATGTTATAGTAGGAAATGTGGCTACAGGCGCTGCAACTAAGGCTTTGATTGAAGCTGGTGCTGATGGTGTTAAGGTTGGAATTGGACCCGGATCAATATGTACAACACGTATTATTGCTGGAGTTGGTGTCCCTCAACTATTTGCAGTTTACGAATGCGCCAAGGCCGCTAAGGGTACTGGTGTTCCAATTATTGCCGATGGTGGTATTAAACACACCGGTGATATTGTTAAAGCTATAGTCGCTGGTGCAAATTCAATAATGGCAGGTTCATTATTTGCAGGAGTGGACGAGGCTCCAGGAGAAACCATTATTTTCGATGGTAGAAAGTTTAAAACTTACCGCGGAATGGGGTCCATCGAGGCAATGGATAAAGGGTCTAAAGACCGTTATTTCCAAGATGTGGAAGATGATATTAAGAAATTAGTTCCTGAGGGAATTGTAGGCCGTGTTCCATATAAAGGGACATTAGCTGAGGTTATGTTTCAATATAAAGGCGGGTTAAAAGCTGGAATGGGTTATGCAGGAGCCAAAGATATTGAAGCGTTACAAGCTGCACAATTTGTTCGAATAACTGCCGCAGGCGTTAGAGAAAGTCATCCACACGATGTGGTCATAACAAAAGAAGCTCCTAATTATTCGAGATAAAAATTAAAGCCACCCAAGGGTGGCTTTTTTTATGAATTTTTAATCCTGAAAGTGGTTATCAGTTATAAGCTCTTTAAGTAATGGCCAAAAAATATCGGGCTCAAATCCTTTGGAATAAAGGTGACGGGCAACTTTATCTCTCAGGGTATACACATTGTCGGCTTGTGTATGCTTAAGTTTTTTTTCGGCTAGGTAGAATATTTTTTTTCGATATTCATAGGCATTGATTCTCTTTAAACCATCCAGAATAAATGGATAGGGAAGTTCCTTTACAAATAATTCAGATTTTATTTTTAGTCTGCCCCAGTGATTGAATTTGAATTTATCATTTGTAAACGCCGATGCATAGCGCTTTTCATCCACAAATTTTTCGTACTCAAGAGCCTCAATAATTTTGGTAATTGCAATTTCGTCGACTTCCTTTTTTTCTAATTTTTGTTTAATATCCCTGCGGCATCTTTCACCCAATACACAGTATCTTTGCATTGAATAAAGTAGTTTTTTAAAATCGTCAGTGGATAGCATGTTAATATTCGGTATTTCGTTTATTCTTAAATTTTTTATAATTCTGTAGGAGGTCAAAAGCCAATGCAAAGTAAGCCATCAAATTTTTTAAGTCAAATGGATTTAACACATTTTAAAAATGTGTTGGATGCAAGTGTTCACGGGAAATTGAAAGAATTCCTAATTTCTCAGGTTAGCATTGATTCTCGAGCCAATGGAAATTTAAGTAATACACTATTTATTGCATTAAAAGGGGATAGACATGATGCCCATAAGTACATAGGTGATGTCTACGCTCAAGGCGGAAGGGTTTTCGTTGTAAATAAAAACTTCAAAATTCCAGCTAAATTGGAGGCCGACTGTTGTTTTTTCTCTGTTGAAAACACTTTAGTCGCCATGCAATCCCTTGCAAAACATTGCAGGTCCATGTTTACCGGGGATGTTATAGCCATAACAGGTAGTAATGGTAAAACCATGGTTAAAGAATGGCTTTTTCAAATGCTTGGTGATGATTATGTGATTCATAGGAGTCCTAAAAGTTATAACTCACAGGTAGGTGTGGCGCTAAGCCTGTTGTCCCTAAATAACAGATATTCAATTTCAATAATTGAAGCTGGAATTTCTAAAGTTGGAGAAATGGAAAAATTGGAAGCAATGATCCAGCCCACATTTGGGGTTTTTACAAATTTGGGATCTGCACATAGCAGCGGATTTAATGGTCAGCCTCAAAAACTGCAGGAAAAGCTTAAATTATTTAAAAACTCCAAGAAAATACTCCTGCTTCAAGGTGTAAAGGAAGAAAACTCGATTAACGGAATTGCGGTTGATAATAATCAGGACTCAACGTGTCGTATTCGACTTGAAAAAGTAGAAAATGATTATCATCTTGAAGTAGAGGTTCAAAATAAAACAATCCTATTTTTAAGCCCCTTTAAAGACAGTGCATCCAATCAAAATTTATCATTGGTTATAGGTGTTGCACTATTCCTTAGTAAGGGAATGGATATCGATATTATTCCAAAAAGAGTTAAAGGTCTTTCTCCAATAAACATGCGACTTGAAGTGATTCAAGGTGTGAGAAACGTTCAAATAATTAATGATAGTTATAGTAATGACCTGGATAGTTTAGCAATAGCCTTGAATTTTCTAAAAAGCCAAGCAGCGGGTGGCGAAAGCTGGGTTGTATTATCAGATATTTTAGAATCAGGTAAATCCTCAACAGAAATTTATTCACGTGTTAAGGAGCTGCTAAAATTTGCCGGAATAAAAAAATGGATTGGAATTGGTTCCCAAATTCAATCTCATGCACCAAGTGGTAATGGGTTTTTAAATACTGAACAATTTTTAAAAGAATTTGACTTAACGGTCTTTAATAATAGTAATCTCCTACTCAAGGGAGCTAGAAAATTTCAATTTGAGGCAATTGTCAAAAAATTCCAAGAGAAAACCCACGAAACGGTTTTTGAAATCAGTTTAACCACGCTTGAGGAAAATTTCCATAATGTCCGTACTCAACTGCCATTGGGTGTTAAAATTATGGCGATAGTAAAAGCATTTAGCTATGGGGCGGGAGCCTTTGAGATTGCCAAGTTATTACAATTTAATCAGGTAGATTATTTAGGAGTAGCCTATGTTGATGAGGGTGTAGAATTAAGAAATGAGGGGATAAAGGTCCCCATTTTGGTGATGAATCCTGAACTAACCGCCATCGATCAAATCATAAATAACGACCTCAACATTGCAGTGTTTTCGTTAAAGATGTTGAAGGATCTCCATATAATTCACCAAAAGAAAAAGAAACAAATTAAGATTCACCTAAAATTTGAGACCGGAATGAACCGTCTTGGAATTCATCCCAATGAGGTTTCGGAGGTTTCCTCTTTGTTAGATCCAGATGTTTTTGAATTAAATGGTGTGTTTACCCATTTGGCTGCAGCCGATGAGCCAGAGCATGATGATTTTACCCAAAACCAATTTGATTGCTTTGACGAAATTGTGATTAAGTTAAAAACGGAATTAAACAGGCCTTTTTTGGCACATTGTTTAAATACTGCAGGGATAGGCCGATTCAGAGACTATGCTTACGACATGGTGAGAATGGGGATAGGATTGTATGGTTTTGACCCTTCAGGGTCTTTAAGTGGGTTAAAACCGGCTGGTAGGCTAATAACCCATATTTCACAAATTAAATTCGTCGAAAAAGGTGATTCAGTCGGCTATTCTAGGAAATTTGTTGCGCCAATTGCCATGAAAATTGCCATCCTACCTATTGGATATGCCGATGGATTTCGGAGGTCATTGGGCAATGGATTAGGACACGTTATTATAAAGGGGAAAAAAGTCCCAATTGTTGGAAACGTATGTATGGATATGACCATGGTAGATATCAGCAATATGGACGTCGAAGAAGGGTCTGAGGTCGAGATTTTCGGCGAAAGCCACACCCTTATGGAATTTTCCAAAGAAATGAATACTATTCCGTACGAAGTTTTAACGGGGATTTCCCAACGTGTAAAGCGAATTTTCTATAGAGAATAAGAAAAATAGTTTTTTCATTAGAAACAACCTACAGTATGTTTAGTTTTAGCCTTGAATTTTACCAATACATAAAATGAAGAAATCTTTAAATTACTTTTTAAAAGGACTCCTATTTATAGTTCCAATTTTTATAAGCATCTATGTTATATACTGGGCCATAACCTCTATTGATAATATTTTCGCATTTAGTATACCTGGACTGGGCTTGTTAATTGTGCTTGGAGGGACAACAGCAATTGGTTATTTCGTTAACTCTTTCATAACTAAGCCTTTTTTCGATTATTTTGAGGAGCAGATTTCAAAAATCCCTCTTTTTAAATTAATCTATACCAGTATAAAGGACCTTATGGAGGCTTTTGTTGGAGATGAGAAAAAATTTAAAGAATCAGTAATTATTGATCTGAATAATTCCGGTTTAAAGCGAATTGGTTTTATTACTGAAAAGGATCTGAGTTTACTAGATATGGAAGGATATTTAGCGGTGTACTGCCCTCATTCTTATAATTTTTCAGGAAATCTTTTTTTAGTAGAATCTAAAAATGTAATCCCAATAAAATTAAATAGTGCTACAATGATGAAATTTGTAGTTTCTGGGGGAGTAACTGATTTAAATGAAGATGTTGATACAAAACCTAAAAAATGATCCAAATAGGAACTGGAATTAATGCGTATTTCTCTGCTTTTGGTTTTATCAAAAAGCATAAGTTATGGGGATATGTTTTTGTTCCGGGACTAATTAATCTTTTGATTTTAGCAGGTGTATTTTTATTTGCTTGGGAATTCTCTGGTTGGGCCGTAGAAAGCCTTTTAGCCTACTTTGGATATGCAGCATCTTTAGAAGGTTCGTGGTGGATTACACTTAGCACTTGGTTGGTTACGTTTGTAATTAGGACCTTATTGGTGGTTTCTTACTTCGCAATCTACAAAAATCTTATTTTGATAATAATGTCACCCATTATGGCATTTCTTACTGAAAAATGTCTTGAAAAAATGGGAGAGACCGTTCCCGACTTCGATTGGATAAGCTTTTTAAAAAATGTATTACGTGGACTGCGGGTGGCCCTTGTGAATATTGTTAAAGAATTCATCCTGCTTATACTGGTTGGTTTGTTAATTTGGGTTCCTTTAATAGGGTTTTTAAGTCCTATACTGTTCTTTTCGATTTCGGCTTATTTCTATGGGTATAGTATGATGGATTATGTTCACGAAGTTCGCGGATTAAGCCTTAAGGAGGGAAATAGAGAAGTGTGGCAACAAAAAGGTTTAAGCTTAACCTTAGGAGCTGGATTCTATGGAATCTTACTAATCCCTTTTATTGGACTTTTAATAGCTCCTAGTTTTGGCGTGGTTGCAACCGTGATATCAATGAAAAAATTAGACAAATGACAGAAGGAGAAAAAGCACTTTTACATGAAAAAATCATTGAACGTACCAAGGGTATGGAAGAATTGATCGCACGATTGGAAGAAGAAACAAAACCCATTTCTCCTGAAAATGCAATTGGTCGTATTAGCCGAATGGATGCTATCAATAATAAAAGTGTCAGCGAAGCTACATTGCGAGAGTCTAAAATAAGGCTGGGCAGATTGAAATCAGCAATAGCAAATATTGGCGATAATGATTTTGGGAAATGCAAAATGTGCAAAGCTGAAATCCCTTTAGGTAGGTTAATGATAATGCCTGAAACAATGCGATGTGTTTCATGTGCCCGGAAATAAAAAACGCTCAACCTAATGAGCGCTTTAAGAGTAATTATTGTGCGATAATCACCATTCCATAACAAGTAAACAAATTCTTTACAGAAATTAATTCATTGTAGGATCCTCAGGATAGTTCGAAATCATTTCAAATTTTGATCCCATAGTAGATAAAATGTCTTTCCAGATTGATTCTGGTTTTTTTGAAAATATGTAATCACCAGGCCCTTCTGTAACAATCCATGAGTTTTCGCCAATCTCTTTTTCCAATTGACCAACTCCCCAACCTGAATACCCAATGAAAAATTGGATATCGCTAGCCTTTATTTTGTGTTGACTAATAAGAACCTTTAATTTTTCAAAATCACCACCCCAGTATATGCCTTCTGCGATTTTAGATTCTTCATCACCAAGTTCAGCAATTCTATGAATAAAATGCAAGGTGTCTAATTGAACTGGACCACCCATTCTAACATTTGTTTCCAATTCACCTAGGTCATTAATTACCGCGCCAAGAGTAGTATCTAAAGGACGATTAAGAATATATCCTACTGTGCCTTGATTATTGTGTTCAGTAATATAAACTACTGATCGTTTAAAATTAGGATCAGGAAGAAAGGGTTCCGAAATTAAAAACTTTCCGCACTGTGGTGATTGGGTATTGATATTCATAAGGCTTTCTAATTTTTATTCAACATCCTTAAAAAAAGCAACAAATACATAAAATTATTATTTTAAGTATTTTGATTTTCAAGTTTATGACCCCAATGTTTGGTGGGGGTTGCACGAATGTTTTTTTAAGGGCACTTAAAAAACCTACATTAAAAAGGCTGCTAATTGTTTTCAAAAATTTATCTTCATTTTTTTAGGATTAAAGATGAATTTAGTCCAAAAGGCAAAATGGTTCAATATGAAAAAACCTGAAATATTTTTTATTATTACCTGGATTCTAAGTCTTTTATGGCGATTTTATCACGGTCCCTACGCTGATTTAGCCGTTTTATTTTCAGGGCTTTGCCTATTTGTGGCCTATTTAGTTTTTTCAAAGGGCTTGTTTGGACTTTCGTTAAAATATCCAAGTGATAGGTATTACGAGATTTTTTCTGGGGCCATTTTTTCAATTGTTATACTTTTCTCAATTTTCTCAATTAGCCTTTGGAGCGATCTTTTTCCTTATTCCATCGCGGGTCTAGGTGTTTTTATTTTGGGGTGGTTGCCTTATCATGCTTACCGGTTCAATAAGAATCCTTCAAATGAGAATTTATTTTTAGGAATCCGAGGAGGCGGGTTAGTTATTATTGCTTTTTTTGTGATTTTTAAATTCTTGACACCATATTTTTATTCTGATAGCACCGAACCTAGGGTAGAAAAGTCCATGGGGCTATCCGAAATTGAAATTAATAGATTAAATCAAGTGGTGGATTCTTTCCGTCAAGCGGAAGGAATTATTGGAATTGCAATAGGTGTTCATGCCAAAGGGGATTCATTTATTGCCGGATTTGGTCATGAAACCCGAGGTGGGAATGTCCCATCATCAAATTCGGTTTTTGGGATTGGTTCTGTCACCAAGCCCATAGTAGGATCCTTATTTAGTTTGCTTGAGCAAGAGGGTAGAGTTTACTTAGAAGGTGAGTTTGAGTTTGGGAATGCCCATCTTTCGGAAAGGGTAAGTCAAATTACAAACAGGCAATTGTTATCTCATACCTCAGGCTTGCCTAGAATGCTCCCAGAATATTTTTCAGCTTTGATAAAGGCTCCAAAAAACCCATATAAGTTCATTTCCGATGAGGCTATAAAAGATTATTTAAGTGAGGCTAAATTTTCGGGAAATCCACTTATGAAGTTAGAATATTCTAACCTAGGCTATGCCTTGCTTGCTCAATCCCTAACCCAATTGGGAGGTATTCCTTATAATAATGGTTTAGGACTAGAAAGATTATTTAAAGATTATGTGTTTCAACCACTTGAAATGGTAAACACCTCAGTTTTCCCTAATGGGCTGAGTTTAACTGGAAGGTATAATCCCTCAGGAAAGGAAATGCCTATGTGGTCCACACAAAATCATCATGGGGCTTTTGCCGTTAACAGCACCGTTAATGATTTGTTAATTTATTTGGAGGCCCATATGAGTTATGAAGAGGATCTTTTTCATAAGGGTATAAAACATACCTTAATTCCATTGTTGGATTTTGAAGACAATGAAAGTGTGGGCTACGGCTGGCAGATAAATAAAAAAGGTGAGGACTTAACCTATTGGCATAGTGGTGCAACCTTTTACAGCAGTAGCTTTGTATATTTCAACCCTAAAGCGGATGTTTCCATAGTAATTCTTAGTAATACAGGCGTTCCTGTCGATGGCTTGGCTCAAATATTACTGAGGGAATTCTTAATGAAATAATATAAACTAAGAGGTTAGTTGTATAACTAAAAAATTAGTTATACATTTAGTCCATGATGAAAATGGAATTAACAAAAGCAGAGGAGCAGGTAATGCAAATCCTTTGGAAATTGGAAAAGGCGTTCGTCAAGGAAATTATTAGTGAAATGCCTAAGCCAAAACCTGCCTACAATACTGTGTCTACAATTGTTAGAATTCTAGAGGAAAAAGGAATTGTTGCTTATTCCTCGTTTGGTAAATCTCATCAGTATTATCCAAACTTATCCAAAGAACAATACACTGATTTTCAATTAAATAAAATTACTACGAACTATTTTAAAGGGAATTTTGCCAACTTGGTAAGTTTCTTTGTAAAGGAAAATAACGTTGATATAGCTGAGGTTGAATTTTTGCTAAATAAAATTAAGGAAGGGGATAATGAATAATTTCATCACCTATTTTGTGTTATCCAACCTTTGTTTGTTGGTCTTCTATATTTTATATAGGGTAACTTTTAGTGGTACTACATTGTTTAAAGAATCTCGTTTTTTCTTGAATGGAACAGTGCTTTTAGCTTTATTTATTCCGTTTTTCTCAGGAGTTTTTAAATCACCTACTCTTAACCAGGAGCTCAAAACTATCTATTCCTTGGATGAAGTACTGGTTAATGGTACACAATTGGCAATGGCTCCCCTTGAATCAATAAATTTAAATTGGTTTGTTGTTTGGCTTTATATTATTGGAGCTTGTATTATGCTGGCCAAATTGGTTGTTTCATTTATCAAAATATTTTCCTACCTAAGGAAATTCAAAATTCTTAATAAGAAAGGCCTTAAGGTAGTGCTAACCAAGGGGGAGATGCCAATTTTTACCTTCATGGGTTACCTTTTCTGGAATACCTCCATTTCAGTAACCCAAACCGAAAAAAATAATATAATAAGGCATGAATTAACCCATCTGAGAGAAAGACATGGCCTAGATATATTGCTGTTTGAATTTTTAAAAATTGTAATGTGGTTCAACCCCTTAGTTTATACATTAAGAAATGAAATAGGGGTGGTTCATGAGTTTTTAGCCGACAAAGGCGCAATTAGAAATCAGAAAGTTTCAATCTATGGACGCCTTTTGTTCAATCAATTGTTTGAAAGGACAAAATTATCAAATGTTAATTATTTCAATCAATCACAAATAAAAAATAGAATTATTATGATTACCAAAAGTAAAACCCCAAATCCATTAAATTGGAGATCATGGACCTTAGTCCTTTTTATGATTGCTACCTTTTCAATAGTAGCATGCTCTGAAGCTATTGATTCATCCCCAGAATCCATCCAAGCGAACATTGAACAACCATATAGACCAGATTCAATTTATCAAGTAGCGGAACAAATGCCAGAGTTTGAAGGCGGTTTTGATGCATTGGTTAAGTTTATTGGCAAGGAATTAGTTTATCCCCAAGAAGCCAAAAAAGGTTCAATCGAGGGGAAAGTGTTTATTCAATTTGTAGTTGACCAAAATGGGAGTGTTTCAAACGTTGAGATTTTAAAAGGGGTGGAAGCTTCAATAGACAACGAAGCAGTAAGAGTTGTTCAAGCTTTGCCAAAATATGCTAAACCAGGCTTCCAAAACGGAAAACCTGTAAAGGTTCAATTTGTCCTTCCAATCGATTTTAGACTTGGTCCTGACCAATAAACTAAGTTTTTAAGTAATAACAATCCTACTAGTTAGTGGTTTAATTCTATTTTATAATTTAATTTAATGTTTGGGCATACCTTTTGACGTATAACTGGTATGAGAATATTAGCCACTATCATATTTTTTACTCTTACCTGTCTTTTTTCTGCTAACGCACAGCAAAGACAATTTGAAATTGGCTTGAAGACCTCCCTTTCTAAATCTTCAGGTTATTTAATTTCATCTACAAACATGAATGAATCCGCCTTTAGTTTAAATAATGGGGTTGAATTCCGCACTTACCATAAAAGGAGGCCTATTGCATTTTCAATGGGTGTTAATTTAATGGACCGCGGTTATCAAGCAACTAAATCATTTACTCAATACCAAGGTTCTGAGGAGATTTCTACAACTAGAAATTACCAGGAGCACAACTATTATGTAAACGTTCCTTTAATGGTTGGTTTTAGCTGGGAAAACTTTATGCTTTCGCTGGACCTGGCGTAAGTGTGAAAATAGGTAGTAAGCTTGAAATTGATGGAAATACAGTTTCAACTAATGAGTCTTATTCTCCATAAGCATTATTTGTAGCGCAGGGAATCCTAGGATATAAGCATAGAGTTTCAAATCAGTTTTCAGTTGCTTTAGAAGCGATTGTTCAACCTTCACTTTCAAATAGCCAAATCTCATATGCTGGAAGTATTGGGCTATTTTACGGATTCGGAAAGCCTTCATGTTTTTTAACTCTTAGAAATATTTAAGAAATACTAGAAAGTAAAGTTATAAAAGTCATTATCTAAGGATGATGGCTTTTTTTTTGTGAAATTTTAGGTTTAATTTGGAGGAAAATTTAAACCATGAGAATTTACCCAGCCCTTCTTTTATTTTTCCTTATTGGATGCTCTTCCCAAAAAAACATACCCCAGGCAGGCCCTGAAAACATCCCGAAAGAATCCATATTCATTGGCGAAGGAGGAGGTTTTACAGGAGCTTTTTCTGGATATGAAGTATTTAGAAACGGGCAAATTGTGAAATGGGAGAGGAATGAATCTAACCAAATGGACTCTTCAAAATGGTCCAAAAAAGATTACTATATAGTAGAAGATTTTTTCATTAGAATTGATAGAAATGGTTTTAAGGAAATGATCTTAATAGATCCTGGAAATTATTATTACACTTTGGAAACTCGGTATTTAGATTCAACCCATTCAATAACTTGGGGAGGAAACAACAAAAAGCCACCAACAATAATAACGGAGTTTTATGCAGAATTAAAAAAGTTGTGTCAAGGCCTCTAAAAAATCATGATTGAGGAGAAATAAAGACGTAGATTATTGGCAAATCCTATTTCAAACATTAATTTCGTTCACACTATAAAATATCTTGTTATTAATGATTGATCATGTCCCTTTTTTATACGGAGCGGTTTTCGGTTTAATTCTAACCGTGGTAACTGGCCCCGCATTTTTTGCGTTAATTAGGACTAGTATCGAAAAAGGTTTCAAGGCTGGGGCAATGCTTGCTTTCGGAATTTTTTTAAGTGACCTTGTTTATATCTATTTAATCCTTTGGGGAGCCTTGAATATCCAAATTTCAGATGAAACTAAAATGTATGTAGGGATTCTTGGCGGAGCTTTTTTAATCGGACTTGGAATTTATTATTTATTAAAAAAAGTTGATCTTAAAAGTGATAAAACTGAAATTAGTGCGGCCAAAAATACCGGATATTTTTTTAAAGGATTGCTTCTTAACGGCCTAAACCCATTTGTAATTATTTATTGGTTTAGCGTTGTGAGTTATTTGAAAATGGAAAATGATTTTCAAAGGCCACAATTGCTCGTCTTTTTTGCAACTGTTTTAGTAACGGTAATTTCCGTCGATCTGTTAAAGGCAAAATTTGCCAGCTACTTGGGAGAGAAATTCGGACTTAAACTCATTAATATAATGGGGAAAATTGCAGGAATTGCCATTGTTTTTTTTGGAATTAATTTAATTGTAAGGTCACTTATAGCCTCCTAAATCAATAAGTTTTATTGTATTATTGTGGTAAAATAGTTTTTAGTCAATGCGAAAGTTATTAATTTTTATATCCATTTTATTTTTCATTTGCCCGAATACTTTCGCTTCTTCTAGAGATTCTACAAACGGTGCGACAGGTATTTTTGAAGTTCTTTCTCCAAAATATAGCATTGAAAGTATTCCTGCTATCTATATTCTGAAAACAGACCTAGATATCCCAAAGAACGAAAGGATTCTTTTTACCGTGGATGGTCAAGTTAAGTTCGCCAAATTTGTGGACAATAAATATGAATTTGAATACACTCAAATTGGGGATTCACCAATGAAACTTGAGGTCCAGGGTGAAGAAATTCAAACGTTAGTTTCCCCAATTCCTTTATGGGTTTCAATAATACCTCCAATAATTGCAATAATTCTAGCCTTAATATTTAAGGAGGTTATTATCGCATTGTTTTTTGGAATTTTTATTGGTGGGGCAATTCTATACGGTTACTCCAATGGGATTTCAGGAGTTTTTACCGGTTTTTTGTCTACCATCCAAGACTATATTTTACCAAGCTTAAATGACTCCGGACACCTCTCAGTTATCTTGTTTTCCATGTTAATTGGAGCCATGGTATCGGTTATTTCTAGGAATGGGGGAATGCAAGGTGTGGTAAATTATATTTCAAAATTCGCTAAAAATGCAAAATCGGGTCAGTTAGCTACCTGGATCTTAGGAATTGCCATTTTTTTCGATGATTATGCAAACACTTTAGTGGTAGGAAATACCATGCGACCTGTCACGGACAGATTAAAGGTTTCAAGAGAAAAATTAGCCTATATAGTTGATAGTACGGCGGCTCCAATTGCTGCCATTGCATTTATAACCACATGGATTGGAGCTGAGTTAGGGTACATTCAGGATGGTATAAAGAATTTAGAAATTAATGAAAATGCTTACAATGTTTTTATTAATTCACTTCAATATTCCTTTTATCCCATATTCACACTCGCTTTTATACTAATGATAATTCTTATGAATAAGGATTACGGGCCAATGTTAAAAGCCGAGAATAGAGCGCGTATTGAAGGTAAGGTGGAGGGCGAAAAACCCGCCATTGCCGCCGATGAAGTTGAAAAACTTCAGCCTTTAGACGGAATTAAACACAATGCCTTAAATGCAGTAATACCTGTCTTGGTTGTGATTTTCGGTACAATTATTGGGCTTTTGGTAACAGGTTGGGACTCCGAGGTTTGGAATGATGAACAAGCCCCTTTTTCAAGAAAACTTTCTCATATAATTGGAAATGCCGATTCTTACATGGCATTATTATGGGCTTCATTAAGTGCGCTTTCAGTGGCCATTGTAATGAGTGTTTCATTTACCAAAATGAAAATAGATGAAGCAATAGACTCAATGCTAAACGGCTTTAAAACGATGCTTCCCACCATTATTATTTTGGTTTTAGCTTGGTCCCTGGCGTTAATAACAGAACATTTACATACCGCAGATTTTATTACCAATTTACTTGGAGATAGCTTTCCGCCAATTTTATTCCCTGCAATTACGTTTTTACTAGCAGCCGGTGTTGCTTTTAGTACGGGATCAAGCTGGGGAACAATGGCAATTCTTTACCCTTTAATGCTTCCGGCAGTTTGGCAAATTTGCCAACAAACCGGGATGGATTACGACCAAAGTTTAGCAATTTTTCATAACGTGGTTAGCTGCGTTCTTGCCGGTTCTGTTTTAGGAGATCATTGTTCACCAATTAGTGATACAACAATATTAAGTTCCTTAGCTTCGTCTTGTAATCATATTAGCCACGTAAAAACTCAAATGCCTTATGCTATCACTGTAGGTGTAGTTGCAGTATTTATTGGGACCATACCAGCAGCAGCCGGTGTTAGTTCCTTAATTACATTTCCGGTCGGTTTAATTATCCTATTCCTGATAATTAAATATTACGGTAAAGAAGTGGCGGAGGAAAAAAAAACATAAAATGATTTTAAAAAAGGGTAGTGCATTTTACAGTATTTTTAAGTTAAAATGCCCTAAATGCCAAAATGGAGATCTTTACCAAAACTCAAACCCATATAACTTTAAAAAATTAGGGAAAATGCATAAGAAATGTAATTCTTGTGGTCAACCTTATTCTTTGGAGCCTGGATTTTATTTCGGGGCAAGTTATGTGTCATATGCTTTTAATGTGGCCCTGTTAGTTGCAGTCATTGTTGGATTAAACGTTCTTTTTGAAGATGTTTCTTTAACAATGTATTTTGGAACATTATTTACAGCATTATTTTTTTTAGCACCAATATTTTACATCGGCTCAAGAGCAGTTTGGATTAATTTCTTTGTAAAATATGATCCAGATTCTGACAAATAATGAGTATTATATTTATTTTAGGGTTCATAGCAGCGGCGTTTATTGGAATTTCATTAGGGCTCATTGGAAGCGGTGGAAGTATTCTTACCATGCCTGTTTTAGTTTATATGATGGGAATTGACCCCATTGTTGCTACAGCATATTCGCTTTTTATTGTTGGCTCCACAGCATTAGTTGGAGGTATAAGAAGTTTGTTATTAAAGCAGGTAAATATTAAAGCTGTTTTTCTTTTTGGGATCCCTGCCGTTATATCTGTTTTTGTAACAAGGAAATTTTTAGTTCCATTAATACCCGAAGTGATTTTCTCCAATGAGTTAATCACCATAACCCGGGGGCTAATGGTAATGGTGCTTTTTGCTTTTTTAATGGTAACGGCGGCCTATTTTATGATAAAAAAGCCTAAGGAAAAGGCTATCGAAAAAACTAAAAAAACTGGAACCCGAAGGTATTATGTGATTCTTTTGGAAGGGTTAATTGTCGGCGCAGTAACAGGCCTTTTGGGGGCCGGAGGGGGGTTTCTAATTATTCCCGCCCTAGTTTTACTTTCAGGATTATCAATGAGAGAAGCTGTGGGTACTTCACTGTTAATTATTGCAATTAAATCTCTTATTGGATTTACTGGAGATATCGGACAAACTCCAATCGATTGGTGGTTTCTAATTGGAGTTTCAATTCTACCCGTTTTAGGGATATTTTTAGGGACCTGGCTTCGAGGTAAAATTGCTGGGGATAGGTTAAGACCTTTATTTGGTTGGTTTGTCCTAATAATGGGAATTTTTATTATTTTAA
The DNA here is from genome assembly GCA_047635375.1 of Sphingobacteriales bacterium. GTDB lineage: Bacteria > Bacteroidota > Bacteroidia > Sphingobacteriales > Sphingobacteriaceae > JBLIKP01. Next base: position 51,455 of record JBLIKP010000003.1, read on the forward strand.
AAGAAATTATTTAAATACAATTTATGTTTATTGAACAAATGTATACAAATTGCCTTGCTGAGGCGGCTTATTTTGTAGTCTCAGAGGGTGAAGCGATAGTTATTGACCCTTTACGTGAAACGGAGCCATATATTTCTAAAGCCGACGAAATGGGTGTTAAAATCAAGTATATTTTTGAAACTCACTTTCACGCCGATTTTGTTTCTGGTCATATAGATCTTGCAAAAAAAACAGGAGCGAAAATAGTTTATGGGCCAAACGCAAATACCAACTACGATACCATTTCCGCTAAGGATGAAGAGATTTTTGAGGTTGGTAAAATAAAAATTAAAGTTTTACATACTCCAGGGCACACCCTAGAATCCTCAACATATTTATTGATTGATGAAAATGGCAAAGAACATTGCATTTTTTCAGGGGACACCTTGTTTATTGGTGATGTCGGCCGCCCAGATTTAGCAATAAAAAGTGACCTTACAGCTAAAGATTTGGCAGGTATGCTTTATGATAGCCTAAGGGAAAAAATCATGCCTCTTCCAAATGATGTGATAGTATTTCCAGCTCATGGTGCAGGTTCAAGCTGCGGGAAAAATATGAGCAAAGAAACTTTTGATACACTGGGCCATCAAAAGGAAACCAACTACGCGCTAAGTGATATTTCAAAAGAAGAATTCGTGGAAATTCTTACCGAAGGAATAATGCCAGCACCTGGTTACTTTGCCCAAAATGCAAGTTTGAATAAAAACGGGTACGATTCAATTGATCAGGTAATGGAAAATGGATTAACTCCACTTTCTGTTTCTGAGTTTGAAAAGAAAATTTCAGAGGGTGTTTTTGTTTTAGATACTCGGCACCAAACAGATTTTCATAAAGGATTTATTCCTGGAAGTGTGTTTATTGGATTAGATGGTATGTTCGCCGTTTGGGTCGGTACAGTAATTGAAAAAATTGACACTCCTATGATCGTGGTGACTCCAGAGGGTAGGGAAGAAGAAACCATAAAAAGATTAGCTCGCGTGGGTTATGATAATGTTATGGGCTTTTTAAATGGTGGTTTTGAGGCTTGGGCCGAAGCTGGGAAACCGGTAGACGCCTTAAAGTCAATTACTCCAGAAGAGTTTGAGAATCATTACACAGAAAATGAAATTCACGTCGTTGATGTTAGAAAACCAAGTGAATACGAAGGCGCTCATGTTACCAATTCTGAACTTTATCCACTTGATTTTATTTTGGAAAACCTTAATAAATTAAACAAATCAGATCTCCATTATGTACATTGCGCTGGCGGGTATAGGTCTATGATCGCAGCTTCTATTTTACGTAAACAAGGTTATAAAGACTTAATTGACGTACAGGGAGGTTTTGGAAAAATTAAGACCACAAAAATACCTTTAACAAGTCCCGAATTAGCCTAACCTATTAATCAATAAGAATTACTTCCTATGGCAATTGATCCATACTGGTTTATTATAAGTGCCTCGCTAATAATTATTGTATCCTACTTATTTACAATTATTGCAAGTAGAACCAGTATTCCTAGCGTGCTGCTATTGATTTTTACGGGGTTTTTAATCCGTCAAGGACTTCAATTGATGGGTTTTGGGGAAATAAGCCTTTTGCCTATTTTAGAAGTTCTGGGAATTATTGGGCTAATATTAATTGTTCTCGAGGCTAGTTTAGATCTAAAACTAGAAAAAAGCAAATGGCCAATGATTGTTAAGTCATTCATTTTGGCATTGGTAATCTTGTTGGTCACTAGCTTTGCCTGTGCATACATTATTTATTTTTTCTTAGGTATAGATTATTACACATCGTTAATCTATGCTGTGCCGATTTCAATAATGAGTAGCGCTATTATTATTCCAAGTGTTACCAATTTAGTGGATGAGAAAAGAGAATTCATGATTTATGAAAGCACCTTTTCTGATATCCTTGGGATAATTATGTTTTACATTCTTATCGATACAGATCCTACACAGAACAGTAATTTTTATAGCATTCCTCTTGAAGCCATTTTGAACATTGCACTTACCGTTATTATCGCGGTGATTGTTAGTTTTTCTATTATTCTCTTGCTTCAGAGAATAACCTCAAGGATGAAACTTTTTCTTTCCTTCGCGATTTTATTGCTTATTTATAGTATTGGGAAGCTAATGCACCTGTCCTCATTAATTATTATTTTAATTTTTGGATTAATTTTAAATAACAGGGAAATCTTCGTCAGAGGAATTTTGAAAAAGAAAATTAAGAGAAGGTTTTTATTGAGGATTTTAAATGACTTTAAATTTATAACCTCAGAAACAGCATTTCTAATTAGGACGTTTTTCTTTGTGATTTTCGGAATGTCCATTGCGGTTTCAACATTGAATAATGTCATTATTTATGAGATATCCATTTTACTTCTGATAGCCCTTTATCTCATCCGATATTTTAACATGAAATGGGTTTTGGGTGCAAAAGTATTTCCAGAGCTTTATATTGCTCCAAGAGGGTTAATTACTATTCTTTTATTCTTTAGTATTCCTGAGGAGCTAATGGCATCTGACTTTGAGTCTGGGATTTTATTATTGGTGATATTAAGTACTAATGTTATTATGATGGTTGCACTTATGATAACCGGAAATAAACTAGATGCTATTGCAGATAGGGTTGAAGAACCCACTTTTCCGGCAAATATGACGCCTGGAGTAAAGTCGTTGGATTAAAACCGATCGGCAATTAAGCGTTCACCACTAATTTTATCTCTTAATTTTAGAAAAGCCCCAATCAAGGCTTCTGGTCTAGGAGGGCATCCAGGGACGTAGACGTCTACTGGAATGATTTTATCAACTCCTTTAACCACATGGTAACCATGCTCCCAATATGGCCCTCCACAATTTGAACAGCTACCCATGCTTATAACATACTTTGGTTCCGGCATTTGCTCGTAAAGGCGCTTTATCCTTTCTGCCATTTTGAAAGTCACTGTCCCCGCCACAATCATAACATCACTCTGTCTTGGAGTAGCTCTAGGGAAAACACCAAAACGGTCTAAATCGTAATGGCTAGCCATGGAAGCCATCATTTCAATGGCACAGCACGCCAGACCAAATTGCATGGGCCAGATACTAGAAAGTCGAGCCCAATTTAAGACGTCGTCTAATTTTGTGATAATTAAATTGCCGTTATCTTGATTAGGTTTATTCACTCTTTGGTTTGTTTATGCCCACACGTGGTTTAAATATTGGCTTTTTTGAGATGCTTGGAATAACAGCACCCTGACTAATTTCTTTTATATTAAATGATCGTCTTTTGGGGTTATTTAATTCAAAATTATTGTATTTTTTTTGCGGAATGTTTGATTTTGTCTGGGGTATTAGTGGGGACGGGGTTACCCAGTCTAAATCCCCTTTTTTCCAAGCATAAATTAATCCAATTAGTAAAACTCCTATGAAAACCATCATTTCGATAAAGGAGATTAATCCCCAAGAAGCATGTTGCTCAATAAATGCTGCACTACCAAATACAGTTGCCCAGGGAAACAAAAACACAATTTCAACATCAAAAATCAAGAAGATCAGTGCCATAACGTAAAATCTGACATTGAATCTGACGCGTGGATTACCTTCTGCCTCCTCTCCACATTCGTACGGGCTATTTTTTTCTGGATTTGGAGCGTCTTTCCTAATTAAATAAGAAACAAAATATCCTCCACCCATAAATGCAATTCCTAATAGGAGGTAGATAAGAACTTTCCCAAAAATTTCGGTTTCAGCCATTAAGCAAAAATAGGATAATTAAACGCTTTAAATAAGTTAAAATAAAAAAAGCCACTTCGTAGGTGTCGAGGTGGCAGGTTAAGTAAGAACTAGTAAAAAAATTAGGTGATTATATCTTATTTGTCAATTGAAGTTTGGCAAGACAATTGTCTTATACAAAGCAGAGTAATTTTTTCATAAATAAAGTTTAGGTGACAAAAGGATCAATTCGCAAGATTGATTCTTTTGTGTTTTTTAACACAATTTCAAGTTAGTAATTTATTTTAATAATACATAGCGAAAACTATTTGTTGAAATGAATTTAAATTCACGACTAACATTTACTTTTCTCCTATTATAAAATTCACCAATTTTACGCAAATAAATTGGTAGATGCCTTTAAATTCAATTCAAATCCTTAAAGAATATTTTGGTTACGACGAGTTCCGTTCTAATCAGAAAGAGATTATTGATTCCGTTTTAAATGGAGTCGATACACTTGCTTTGCTGCCTACGGGTGGGGGTAAGTCGGTGTGCTTTCAAGTGCCCGCTTTAGAAAAAGAAGGTATTTGCATTGTCGTTGCGCCCTTGATTGCTTTAATGAAGGATCAAGTTGAAAATCTTAAGAAGCGAGGCATTAAAGCCGAAGCTATTTTTTCCGGAATGTCGTCTCGAGAAATTGATATAACCCTTGATAACTGTATTTACGGCAAGATTAAATTTTTATACGTCTCACCAGAACGGCTAAAAACAGACTTGTTTTTGGAGCGCTTTAAGCGAATGAATGTTAACTTAATCGCAGTAGATGAGGCGCATTGCATCTCCCAGTGGGGTTATGATTTTAGGCCATCTTACCTTGAAATTGCAAAATTACGGGATGTGTTTCCAAAAATCCCTTTTTTAGCCCTAACGGCCACAGCTACATTGCCAGTTCGAAAGGATATTTGCGATAAACTTGATTTTAAAAAGAACCACAAGGTTTTTACTAGCAGTTTTTATAGGGAGAATTTAACATATGCTATAGTCAATGAGGAAGATAAGTATGGTAGGCTGTTTAGGGTAATTAAAAAAGTAGGTGGTTCAGGAATTGTCTATGTTAGAACAAGAAAAGATACTGAAAAGTTGGCTCGGGTTCTGTCAGCAATGCAAATAGACGCGCTGGCTTATCATGCTGGATTGTCGGCTGATGAAAGAAGCAGACGGCAAGATTTATGGAAAAGTAATAAAGTGCCTTTAATGGTCGCCACAAATGCCTTTGGAATGGGTATAGACAAGCCTGATGTTCGGTATGTAGTTCATTTGGCCCTGCCTGACAATCCTGAAGCCTATTTTCAAGAGGCGGGTAGAGGCGGACGAGACGGTCTTGATTCTTATGCGGTTATTATTTATTCATCTGATGACGGGAAGGATTTAATTAAGCGTTATGAAATAAGTCATCCTACAAATGAGTATTGTAAAAAAATCTATGGTTTTTTGGCCAGTAATTATCAACTGGCCCACGGGGCAGGCATGGACGAAACTTTCGATTTTGATATTGTTCAGTTCTGTAAGAAAAATGAGTTGGAGATTTTAGATACTTTTCATTCAATTAAATTTTTGGAAAAGGAAGGGTTTCTTTTAATGAGTGAATCAGTAAATGAACCTTCACGTTTAAAGGTTATTTGTGATAAAAAAGTTTTGTACAAGTTCCAGATTGCCAATTCTGCAATGGACAATTTAATTAAAGCCATTTTAAGGTCTTACGGTGGAGTTTTTGATTCCTTTTCCCCAATAAATGAGCAATTATTAGCAGGAAGATTGAATATGGCAACCTCCCAAGTAATGGACGGATTAAATCGGCTAAATAATCAGAAGATAATTGAGTATTTTCCTAAAAAGGATAAGCCACAAATAACCTTTCTTACTGAAAGAATTAAAATTGAAAATTTAAGAGTAAGAGGACTAGGCACTATGCAGCGTGAGGAGGAAGATTTAAAAAGAATGAAAGCCATGCTTGCTTACGCAGAAAATATGGTGGATTGTAGATCAAAGCAATTACTTACTTATTTTGGTGAGGATTTATCAAAAAACTGCGGAAAATGCGATGTTTGCCTAAAAAAATTAAAAAAAAAGCTAAATAATGTATCCTTAGAGGGATACAAAAAAATACTTAAAACAAATTTAAGTAAAGAGCAATCCTTGGATAACCTAATAGATATAATGGGTGATGAAGAAGATGGATTATATGCAATTCAATGCTTTCTGGATGAAGGATTTATTTTTCGGGATGCAGAAGGCAATTATTCTTTAAATAAAAATCCATAATGAATTTGTTACTTTTGAATTTCAAATGAGTAAACTTCTTTTTGTTACCACCAGTCATCCTAACTACGACCAACGTTTAATACGCTTTTGCACATTTTTAAACGATGAAGGCCATGAGGTTACTTGGTGGTCAAGACCAAAGCATGGTTCTCCAAATCCAACAATAAGGGATTTCTCCGTAGGAAAAGTAAATTGTTTCTTTCAAGGAGGTAAGATGTTTTACCTTGAATTTAACCTTAGGGTTTTTATTAAATTACTTTTTAGTAAAGGATTTGATAAAGTAACGGCAATAGACATGGACAGCCTTCCAGCTATATATTTGACTTCATTTTTCAAAAAATTTGAATTGATTTTTGATGCCCATGAATATTTCTCACAAGTGCCGGAGGTGGTTTCACGAAAGCCAATTCAAAAAATTTGGGAGAGTTTAGAGGATATCTTAATTCCAAAAGTCGATAAGGCAATTACGGTAGGTCCAATGTTAGCAGATATGTTTTCAAAAAAATGGGGAGTTCATTTTGAAACAATTAGAAATATTCCATCGGTTTCAGCCCTCATCACAAAGGTTACGAAGGAAAAACAACCTTATTTAATTTATCAAGGAGCATTAAATAAAGGGAGGGGTCTAGAAATGCTCTTAGAGGCAATGGCCGAAATTGACTTCCATCTCAAAATTGTTGGTGAGGGTGACTTAAGTGATTTTTTGAGGGAGCTAGCCGAGGATTTAAAAATTTCAAATAAGGTTGAATTTATGGGGTTTAAAAAACCTAATGAGTTGAGGGAAATAACAATGCAAGCCTATGCCGGAATTAATGTGTCTGAAAATCTAGGCTTAAGTTATTTTTATTCACTTAACAATAAGTGTTTTGATTATATGCATGCTGGTATCCCAACAATAAGCAACGATTTCCCTGAATATAGGAAGTTAAACGAACAATTTGAAATTGCTATTTTGGTTCCACCGGTGAAAGCAGAACTGGTTGAGGGAATAAATAAATTAATAAACGATAAAGAAATTTATTTCAAACTTGTCGCCGAATGCATGAAAGCGAGAGAAATTATTAATTGGCAAAACGAATCAAAAAAATTACGAGTGATTTATCCCTAATATATATTCTGAAGATTTAAATAATATTCAGAATTTTATATATTTAATTTCGCATTGACCGTCACAAATTCAATGCGAATTATTTTTTACACCCAATTTTAATTACTTGAACATGAAATATAACATCAAATTATCCGACTTAATAGTCTAGAGTTATATAACGAGTCTTGAAAAATTAGAGAAACAAACTGTAAAAGTTGCAGTGCAAACCAAAATGTGCCTAGAATCATCATGTAATGACATCTAACAAGGCCGCGCACGATTACAGCCTTGATTCTTGCTGATTTAAACCCAATTTAATAAAATAAAAGCCAAAATTTGGGGCTTTTATTATTTGGTTACTGAACCAAAAACATCCTTAAGTAATTCTGTGACTCTTGCCGCAGGGTCTTCTCTAATTTTTTCCTCCTCATTTTCTACTACCACAAATAAGCCCTTGATAGCAAGATCGGTTACGTAACCATCCAAACTCGGGTTTATGTCAGTTATCCCAGGTATTTTATTGTAAGTTGAAATTACGTCGGTCCAATATTTAGTTGCATTAACTTTGGAAAGTGAGTTGCTAATCTTTGGTTGAAAGGCTTCTTTTAATTGAGAACTTGTGTTATCTCTAAGGTAATTAGTCGCAGCATCATTTGAGCCTTTTAAAATAGTAAAGCCATCTTGGATTGATATGTTTTTTACGGCATTAATAAAAATTGGTGCTGCCTCTTTTCCTGCGTCTTCTGCAGCTCTGTTTATCGATAAAACAAAATCATCAACTAATTTATCAAAACCTAGTTGTCTTAACTTCTCCTCTGCTTTCAATGCTTCTGGAGGAAAAGGAATAAATAATCTAGGGTTTTTTAAATACCCATCCGTTGCAGAAACTTTATTAGCCGCATTCTGACTTCCAATTTCTAGTGCCTGCTTCAAGCCCAACACAACCTTTTCGTTTGTTAATGGATTTGAGGTAGAGCCCAATGCTTTTTCTGCCTCTTTTTGAATTTGAGCAAGGTCCAAAGTTCCGCAAGAGGTAAGAAGAAATATTAGCGAAAGGATAATGGCTGATAATTTAGTTGACATAGTATTGTTAAGTTATGAGATTGAAGTTTAATTTTGGGAAGACATCTAAATAGATTCAATAAGATAGTATTGGTTTAATTTCCATCAGCCAAAACTTCAATAATTAATCCAATTTAAGAAAAACACATGGTGAAAGCGCATATCATATCAATAGGTGACGAGTTGTTAATTGGACAAGTTGTAAATACTAATGCTTCCTGGATGGGAGCAAAATTAAGTGAAATAGGAGTGACCATAACCAAGGTGGTTTCCATTAGTGATTCAGAGGAGGCTATTTCCAATACAATATTGGAAGGGATGAAAGAGGCTGACATTCTCCTTTTAACAGGTGGATTAGGGCCAACAAAGGATGATATCACCAAAAAAACTATAAACAAACTTTTTGATGATAAGCTAGAACTTCACCAGCCAACTTTGGACCATGTTGCTCAAATATTTAAAAAATTTGATAGACCATTATTGGAAGTTAATCGGCTTCAAGCCATGGTCCCAAGTAAATGTGAAGTACTGCATAATGAATTGGGTACGGCCCCCGGCATGTTATTTCAAAGGGATGGGAAAGTTATCGTTTCGATGCCAGGTGTTCCATATGAAATGAAATTTTTAATGGAAAATGGAGTCATTCCATTTATTATAAAATCGTTCCTGCTACCCGTAATTGTTCATAGAACCATCCTAACAGCAGGAGAAGGAGAATCGTTTTTGGCTGAAAAAATTGAGGATATTGAGGATGGATTACCCTCAAATATCAAACTAGCCTATTTACCCAGGCCTGGTTCGGTTCGGTTAAGGTTTTCTGGAACCGGAGATAATAAAAAAGGCGTTGAAACTCAAATGGATGAACAAATCCAGAAAGTTTATGAGCGTATTCCAAATTCAATTTATGGAGAAAATGAGGATACATTAATGTCTTCAATTTTTAAAACTCTAGTAAAAAAGGGTCAAACTTTGGCTGTCGCCGAAAGTTGTACTGGCGGCTTTTTAAGCCATCTAATAACGATGGAGGCGGGAAGCTCCCAAGTTTTCCCGGGTGGAGTTGTAGCCTATTCCTATGACATAAAACGGGAAGTACTAGGAGTTAAGCAAGAAACTTTAAATAAAGTTGGAGCTGTTAGTGAGGATTGCGTTACTGAAATGCTAATAGGGGTGAGGGATAAGTTTAATTCAACCTATGCTTTGGCCTGCAGCGGTATAGCCGGTCCGGGAGGTGGGACTCCTGATAAGCCCGTTGGAACCGTTTGGGTTGGGCTAATTGGTCCTAATATTATAAAAGTAAAATGCTTTTCGTTTTCCAAAAACAGGTATCTAAATATTGAAAAAACAGCCTTAACAGCCCTGGAAATGTTAAGAAGAGAGCTATTAGAAAATAACTAACCTTGAGTTATATAATATAATTATTTGGAATAGTTATTGGTCTGATATTAGTTTAGGTATTAGTAATAAGAAATTTCCAAAAATTAATGGAATCAGAAAAAAGGATTAGGGAACGGATTAAAGTGATTGCTGAAGGAATTATTGAAATTGTTGTTCCTTCAGAAATCTATGAATTTGAAATAAAATTACTTGTGGAGATTTTAATGGAATTAGCAAAAAAAGAGGAAGGCGAGGTTTCCTTATTATTTGGTTTAATGGAAGCTTCCTTGCCAGATCGAGCATCTAAGCATACCTCTAAATATTCAATCCCAAAATTACCTGAAAATTGAAAGCGAATAGCCATTTTACGGAAGGGAATATATTTATAACCACTGCACTTAAATTCATTTTTTTCGGTATAAATTCTGCTAAGTATTCAATCCATTTAAAAAGAGATAACGCCTTAAAATCCATTCAAAATGGATAATCCAAAACAAGATTTTTTGAAGGAAATTTTTAACCATATTCTTCATATTAGCCAAGGGAATAATTCAATTTATACAGAGAGATTAGCCAATGAGAAAAATGAAATGCAAAGGTAAATCCTTTTCGGGTTAACTTATTTGCATGAGGATATTGAACATTCAAAAAATGAGACCGAGTCCTTATTTAATTCTCAAAGGACAAATGGTATACTTAAAGCAAAAAATGATGAGCTAGAGCAGTTTGTAAATATTGCTTCCCATGACCTTCAAGAACCAATCCGAACAACATCAATGATGGTTCAGGTGCTTCAGAAAAATTATTACGATAAGTTTGATGAAGAGGATTTAGAAATGTTGAGAATGGCTAATGATGGATTATTGAAAATGAGAAGCCAAATTAGGAGCTTGGTGGAATATTCAGTTATAGGAAGAAAAAGGGTGCTGGATAAAGTGAAACTTGGCCAAATTGTTGAGCACTGCATCAACGAACTCAAGGTGAACGATATAAGTTCTTCTGCCGAAATACACCCATCATTAAAGGGTATACCATTGAAAGCTTCGGTATTTTCTTGCAACTTTTAAGTAAATCTCTTAAATTTATTCATTCAGGTACTATTCCTAAAACAATACTGTCCCACAAGGAAATCGAAAATTATTGGGAATTTACAATTGCTGATAATGGAATTGGGTTGGATACTAAATGTGAAAATAAAGTTTTTGGGATGTTTGAAAAACTCCATGGTATCGGATCATTCCCCAGATTAGGTGTTGGCCTAGCACTTTAAAAAAAAATCGTAGAAAGTCATGGAGGGAAAATTTGGTATGAATTGAATGAATATGGGGGGACAACATTCCATTTCACCGTAAGTAAGAATTTAACCTATTATAAGCTTACTGAATTTCTTTTAATACCTTTGTATTTATAATATAAAATGAGATTTAGCGACTACCCCATAAACCCTGCACTTAAAGAAACCCTTGAAAAAAAAGGTTTTAAGCGACCTACGGATATTCAATATAAATCAATCTCCCATATACTGCAAGGGGAAGATGTTTTAGCCATTGCACAAACGGGAACCGGAAAAACAGCGGCGTTTGTGGTTCCTACCCTTCATACTCTTCACGAAAAAAAATTAAAGCAACGTAGACCTGATGGTGTTAAGTGCTTAGTAATGGTCCCTACGCGTGAATTAGCAAAGCAAATAGGGCAGGTTTTTGAAGAGTTAGGAAAGTTCACCAAGGTTGAAACTTTCGCCCTATATGGTGGTGTAGAACAAGATCCTCAAATTCAGAAATTACAAGATGGCGTTGATATTTTAGTATCCACCCCAGGTAGAATGTTTGATTTAGTGGCTCAGGGTCATTTACGATTGCATCGTGTTGAAATTTTAATCTTAGATGAGGCCGATCATATGCTGGATTTAGGATTTATTAAGGATATAAGGGATATTATCACCCACATGCCTAAGAGACAACAAACCTTGTTTTTCTCTGCAACCATAGATAAAGAAATAAAAAAACTAGCGTATTCGATTGTTAATAAGCCTATTAGGATTCAGGTATCACCTGAAAATTTAGTGGCTAAAAACGTGGAACATAGCTTGGCTCGGATAAAAATGGATGACAAGAGATTTTTCTTGGAAACCCTAATAAAAAAGAATGAAGAAGCTAAGATTTTAGTCTTCGTACGTACCCAAGTCCGCGCCGAAAGAGTTAAAAAAGCGATGACTCGCGTGGAGATCGAAAGTGAATGTATACACGGGGGAATGGAGCAAGATGAACGAATCTTGGTCTTAGATAAGTTTAAATCTGGTGAATTAAAGCTATTAATCGCTACTGACGTAAGTGCAAGGGGTATCGATATACCTGATGTGAACTTAGTAGTAAATTACGATGTACCAGATAAAGCCGAAAATTATGTTCACCGTGTGGGTAGAACGGGACGCGGAAAAGCAAGGGGTAGAGCGGTAACTTTCTGTGATAAGTCTGAACTTGTACTTCTTGAAGAAATCAATGAATATATTGGTGGACAAATCCCTGAAGAAGAGATTACAGGACTGGAATATGACCAAATGGTAAACTTATCTGAGGAAACCCATGGTGATTGGAAAACCCTTCTGAAAAAGAACGAAGTTGAAGAGAAAATGATCGATGCTAAACGGAAAAAACGTAGAAAAAAACGTTAAATCCCGCTTTTTTATTGATTTTGGTTAACTTTGCATCTGATTTTTACCTAAGTAAAATATCAATAGTTTGTAATGATTTCTTAGTAATAATCTGATTTATAATTGATTATAAAAAGCATACAATATAAATATTATGGCAAGACATGAATTAATCATGCCTAAAATGGGTGAAAGTGTAGCTGAAGCTACAATCATTAACTGGTTAAAAGAAGTGGGTGAAACCATCGAGATTGATGAGCCCGTATTGGAAATTGCTACTGATAAGGTAGATTCAGAAGTGCCTTCACCAGTTGAGGGTAAACTTGTTGAAATTCTTTTTCAGGTAGATGATGTGGTTCAAGTTGGTCAAGTTGTGGCTGTTATTGAAACTGAAAGTGAAGGAAGTGGTACTACAAGTGCTCCTGCTGCACCAGCTTCGGCTGAAAAAATAGAAACTCAAGTTGCCGCTGCTGCTAATACTGCATCTGCTCCTAAAGCTGAGATTGTAAACGGCGATGGAACAAGGTTCTACTCTCCTTTGGTTCGTTCAATTGCTTCTGAAGAAGGAATTGAACTTGCAGAATTAGAAGCCGTACCAGGTTCGGGCCAGGACGGAAGAGTTACAAAACAAGATATTTTAGATTACTTAAAGAATAGAGGTAATGCTGCTCCAGTTGCTGCAAAATCTGCTCCTGCTGCCACAAAATCCGCTCCACCAACGGCTGCTCCATCTGGTCCGGTTGTTGCATCTCAACCAGGGGACGAAATAATTGAAATGGATCGTATGAGGAAGCTTATCGCCGACCATATGATTATGTCTAAACGCGTTTCTCCTCACGTTACTTCATTTGTTGAGGCCGATGTTACTAATTTGGTGAATTGGAGAAATAAAGTGAAAAATGAATTCCTGAAAAAGGAAGGTGAAAAAATCACATTCACTCCAATTTTTATTGAAGCTGTTGCAAAAGCAATCAGAGATTTTCCAATGATTAACGTTGCTGTCGACGGTACAAATATCGTTAAACGCAAGGATATCAATGTTGGAATGGCTGCTGCTTTACCATCTGGAAATTTAATCGTTCCAGTTATTAAAAATGCCGACCAGCTAAACCTTGTTGGGCTAACCAAAAAAGTTAATGATCTTGCCAATAGAGCACGTCAAAATAAATTGAAGCCTGAGGATATTCAGGGAGGTACATACACAATATCAAATGTGGGTACTTTCGGGAATGTAATGGGAACGCCTATTATTAATCAGCCTCAAGTTGCAATTTTAGCAGTGGGAGCAATTAAGAAAAAACCTGTTGTTCTTGAAACTCCATCAGGAGATGTTATAGCAATTCGACATATGATGTTCCTATCTCATAGTTATGACCATAGAGTTGTTGATGGTGCTTTAGGTGGAATGTTTGTGAGAAAAGTTGCTGATTACTTAGAACAATTCGACCCAAATAGAGAAATCTAAGAATAAAACAAAATAATTTATAGCCTCTGAGTAATCAGAGGCTTTTTTTATGCCCATTGAAGCCTGAATTTTTCATTTGGTTAATGAATTATTCATTATTAAATTTGTTATTTCGAATTCCGCCAATTTATTGAAATATAATTTCTGTGAAATATTTGCCCGTAATTTTTTCTTTGCTATTCGTCTCACAATTTTCTTTTGCTCAAGAATTTGAACTTACTCGATGTTCCACAACAGAATACATGGAGCAACAAATGGCAGAAAACCCAGAATTTGCCGAAAAAAG
>JBLIKP010000004.1:0-61445 GCA_047635375.1 Sphingobacteriales bacterium
AAAGGGAAGGGAAGGTCGAATTTGGCGATGAATTTTTGGTGCGACTTTTCATCATCGGCACTAACACCTAGGATTTCATAGCCTTCGGCTTTTAAGCCCGCGTAATTGTCTCTTAAATTGCAAGATTGTGCTGTACAGCCTGGAGTATTATCCTTCGGGTAAAAATAGATTACTAGTTTTTTCCCTTTAAAATCATTTAAGCTTATTGTTTTTCCAGATTGGTCGGGCAATGAAAAATCTGGGGCTTTATCGCCTGGTTTTAGCGTTGTCATAAAATTTCCTTTAATAGATAAAATTAACTCTATAATTAGTCTTATTGTTTTTCCCATCTTCCAAAACTATTTTTAATTCATGTTTTCCGCGGGTTAGGGTTTCTTTATCGAAGTAATGTTTAAGCAAACGATATTTCGAATCATACTCCAAAAGAACCCATTTCCCATCGATATAGGCATCATATTTTGAAACACCGGATAGGTTATCGTTAATCTGAAATTTCACATAAGGCACGCCTCTTACACTTTTATTTTCATAAATATTTAATGGTCGTATAGTAGGAGGGATGGTGTCAATCCAAACCTGATATGAGGCAAAGCCTCTAGCTCTTCCTTTTACATACCCATCATCAAAATAACCACCAACATATGATTTTGTTGTGGTCACGATGCATAATTTATTTTCTTTCTCTTTAAGGTAGTTTTTTGGCTTTATCCAAATGTTATAGTAATTCTGAACAGGTGTACACGAATTATGCACCTTATGAATGTCACTGTAATATCCTGGTAGACCTTTTCTCATTTCATACTCAAATGAAATAGGGGTGTAAAATGCGTTGCTTGGGAAGGTAACGTAAAACGCTGAATCACGGTAGTCGTTAGCTTCATTTACTTGGAAGCTTTTGACAACTTTGTTACTACTTTTTGAAGTAATCTGGTAACTATCTGTCCCCACGATATCAAAGTCTAAGGTGCTAGTGTTACCATAAACATCCCTTACTATATATTGCATTGAGTACTTTTCACCTGGAGTTACTGACAATACGCCGTCTCCAAGATTTTTGTCATAAATGTCAAGCTTATTTCCGGGGTCTATGTAGCTTTTTTGATAACGCAAACCGGACTGTACCATTTCGCAGTAGTCTACAAGGGAATTAATATATCGTGTATGCCTAAATTGAAAGCGGTCAAGTTTATGAGCATATATCTTCTTCCCGTTGGCAAAAAGTTCAATGCTGAAAACACCGCATCGATTGTATGCATCATTTAGTTTATCAAAAGTTTTTAAACCAAAACCTACATTCCCTTGTGCGTAAATTGTTTGACTAAAATTTAAGGTGTATTGGTCATTATTTTCTCTGAGACGGAATTTGAAATCGCGTTGCTCACCATTAATTGCCGAAAACTCATCAATGGGACTGATTTTTAATCCGTTGATTCTTGGGTTAATCGTGTCTTTAATGTCGTAGCCCAATAAAAGCGGATTTATAGGTTCTTCGTTTCTTGAGTTTCTGATTTCAAAATGAAGATGAGGGGCTGTGGAAGAACCTGAATTTCCGCTTAAAGCGATTTGTTCCCCGCGTTCAACAGGAAGTTCGCCCTCTTTGAAATAAAGGTCCACTTCAAAAGATTGATTTTTATATTGTGCCGCCTTTACAATTTCTGCAAATTTTTCGTCGTAAGACTTTAAATGGGCATAAACGCTTTTATATCCTTTTGGGTGGTTAATGTAAATAGCATTTCCATAACCCCCTGCTTGGATTTTTATTCGGCTCACATAGCCTTCGGCAGTGGAAAAAATTGGGAGACCTTCTCTTCCTTGTGTTTTAATGTCAATACCTGAGTGAAAGTGGTTACCACGCAGTTCAGCAAAATTCCCAGCAAGGGCAAGTGGAATGTTAATTGGCGACCGGAAATAATCCTTTGGAAGATCGTAATCAACTTCAGTTGAAAAATGATCGTTGGTAGAATTACTATTGAGCGGATTTACCTCCAATACAAGGAAAAGCAGAAAAGCCACAAAATGTACGTATTTGCGGTATTTTCCTTTTCGAGGATGTAAACCTTTAATTATTTTTCTCATGTATTACCTAATTTTGCAATCAAGCATTTTCTTGGACTCAATAAAAGCCTCAAAATGATCGCCAATTTCGGTTTTGCCAACTCCCATTGGAGTTCCACAAAAAATTAAATCTCCTATCCGTAAAGTTATAAACTTTGAGATATATGAAATGATGTTTTCGAAGCTAAACAACATGTGTGAAGTGTTCCCATCTTGCACCTTTTCACCGTTTTTATAGAGACTGAAATTAATATTCTTTAAATCTTCATAATTATTTAAAGATACGAAGTTGCTAACTGGTGCAGCACCATCAAATCCTTTGGCTAAATCCCATGGCCAACCTTTGTCTTTAAACTTTTGTTGAAGATCCCTCGCCGTAAAATCAATCCCAATTCCCACTTTGTCGAAATATTTTCTAGCAAATTGGGGCTCAATATTTTTGCCGTTTTTACACAGCCTAATCACTAATTCCACTTCAAAATGTAAATCATTTGTGAAGTCGGGCATAAACATGGGGTCGCCATTTTTAACCAGAGCAGTGTCAGGTTTTGTGAAAATTAAGGGTTCACTAGGCACCGGATTATTAAGCTCCTTGGCGTGCTCGGCAAAATTTCTCCCTATTGCAAATATTCTCATTTTTGGTATTGATAATTTGGTCAAATGTAATAAGAGTTTTGACCACTGAAACGAATTTTGTTATTTTAATTCAGCTAATTTCATCTTTACAAAATTGGCTAGTTCTCCCACATATTCCTTGGAGAAATCAAATGAAACCCCTGCAGCCTTATATAACTCTGGAATTGTTTTTGTATTACCCAGGGAAAGGAAATGTTGGTAGGATTTTAATGTGTTTTCAGGATCTTCACAATAGTTTTTCCATACGGCAATTGCACCCAACTGTGCAAAACCATATTCGATATAATAAAACGGTACCTCGTAAAGGTGAAGCTGTTTTTGCCACAAATTCCTTTTAGATTTTTCTAGTCCTTCCCAATTGCTAAATCCATGACCGAAATTATCATACAGCCCTAACCATTTCTCTTCACGCTCTTTTGATGTATGGGTCGGGTTTTCGTAAATCCAATGTTGGAAAGCGTCAATCGTACTAACCCATGGTAAGGTCTCTAAAACCCCTTCCAATTGCTCAATTTTAGCGCTTTTTAAATCTTCAGCATTGCTGAAAAAAATGTCCCAATGTTCCATTGACATCAGTTCCATTGACATGCTTGCCAGTTCGGCAACTTCGCTTGGACAATGCTTTAAAGAAACTAACGGGAGATGTGCCGAAAGGAACGTGTGAACCGCGTGGCCTCCCTCATGCACCATGGTAGTCAAATCTCTTAACGAATTACTTGAATTCATAAAGATAAACGGCATGTTGCTTTCGCTAAGCGGATAATTGTAGCCACCAGGTGCTTTTCCCTTTCGGGACTCAAGGTCTAACAAACCTTTTTCTTTCATGGATTTTATACAGTCCCCTAGAGCAGGGTCCAATCTGTTGAAACATTTAATGGTTTTATCTACTAAGTCATTTTGTCCGTCGAATGGTTTAAGTGGCTTTTTTCCTGAGGGATCAACTGCCATATCCCATGGTTTTAGCGTCTCAAGTTTAAGAGCTTGACGTCTTTCTTTAGCTATTTCCTTTAAGATAGGGACAATGGTCTTTTCTACCGATTCGTGGAATTTAAAACAATCTTCCTTATTGTAATCAAACCTTGACATTTCCTTGAACTTGTAATCCCTAAAGTTTTTAAACCCAGCGTTTACAGCGACCTTATTTCTAAGTGAAATTAATTCATTGAAAAGCGCATCTAAGGCATCTTTATCATTTAACCGCCTTTCAGCAATTTTATTGAAAACGGTTTGACGTAAGTCCCTGTCGTTTTCTTTAATAAAGTTTGAAGCCTGCTGTAATGTGTACTCTTTTCCGTCATGATGAATTGCCATCCCTCCAGATAAAGCTCCATATTCTTGTTGTTTTACCTGTAATTTGGTGAAAAGCGGGATGTTTTCATCTCTAAAGATTTCTATTTCACCTTTTACATTTCTAAAGGATATCTCTAATTGTTTGGAATCGTTGTTTTTAAAAAACTCGCTTTCTGATAATTTGATATTAAGTTTATTGGCATATGGCGCAATATGTGGCTCAATATTTTCTGCGTAGAAATTAAATGCTCCCCTAAGCTCCTCATCAGTGGTGTCACAGGTCATTTTTATATATCTCCAAGCAAAGTCTTCATCCAAGGCCGCAAAAAGCTCACTTTGATCATTTAGCCAAGATGAGAAATCCTCCTTTGAATCAATGTTCCTATTCAATAAACTCTCCAATAGGGGTTTTATTGAATCCCATTCCATTGTGAAATTGGTAGGGATGAATTTCCTTGTCGTATTTTCAGTCATGTTGAATTTTTATAGGTAAAAGTCTAAAACGAAGAAAGTGCAAAAAACTACACTGGCAATTCCGTTTGTAGTAAAAAAGGCCAGATTTATTTTACTGAGGTCATTGGCCTTAACAATTTTATGTTGAAAGCCTAATAGAATAACAAAAATGGAGGCTCCAATCCAATAAAAAATGGACCCATTTAAGGCGTAACCTGAATAAAACATTGTGGAAGCTGTAATTATATGTAAAATCCATGAAGTCCTTATCGCCCCAGTGGTTCCGAATACTCTGGGGATGGAATACAAATCCATTTCAGTATCAAAATCTTGGTCCTGCAGGGCATAAATAATATCAAATCCAGTAACCCAAGTAAGTACAATTATTGAAAATAGTATTGGAATTATTGCAAAAGATGCTGTGACAGCCAAATAAGCTCCAAGGGGAGCTAAGGCCAATCCCAATCCAAGCACAAAATGACAAAGAAAGGTGAACCTTTTTGTGTAACTATAACCTAAAACAACCAAAAGAGCTATCGGCGAAAGCCAAAAACATAAGGGATTTATAAAAAAAGTAGTGGCGATAAACGCAGCACAATTGAATCCCGTAAAAAGTAAAGCATTCCTTGGTGTTACTTTTCCGACTGGAATTTCTCTAACTGCGGTCCTTGGGTTTTTGGCATCAATTTCACGATCTAAATACCTGTTAAATGCCATTGCTGCACTTCTTGCAAAAATCATACAAAGTATGACCTTTACAAATAAGACTATTTCTAATGGCACTCCATGTGTTTTCCAAGCAAGAAATAACCCAATTATTGCAAAGGGTAAGGCGAAAATGGTGTGACTGAACTTGACTAATGAAAGATATTTTTTCAATTGAATTATTTTTTGAGCAATGACTTCAAATATACAAATCAACCTATAACTATTAAGGTTTTAAAAGGAGAAAATATGAATATTGGATAATAAATTAAAAAAATAAAACGCGCTTATTTTCTTAATTTCGGTTCCTAATAAATAATATAGAATTGGATTAATCTTGGAATTGAAAATTTGACGGTTTAGCAGGATAGGAGACTACTTGAATTGCCAATCCAAATTCTATCCTTTTGGGTTTCTACCCGATGTTTTATACAGCCTTTTTCAACTCCCTAGATTTATATTACTACGGGTAATTTCTATTTGTTATTCTCTAATGCTTTTTTAAAAAAAAGCAGGGGTCTGTCTTTACGATAAACCAATCAAAATCTTTTTCTAAAATGCTGAAAATTTGATTTTTTGGAATTGGATTCGGGGGAGAAAGTGGAATTTAAATGGTATTGGTTGATTTTAAGCATACCGTTTCAATGTTTTTAAACAAAAACTTCCAAGTCTACTTGAATCTGGATTTTGTGCAATAGGGGGATTCGTTTCCAATGATTAAGAAGATTCTCCAATTTATACCGGGTTTTAGGTATATACCACGCCATAGATGTTTTGTAATTTTGTTTTATCAATTGTTAGTTAAAGCCTTATCATTGAAATATTTCTAAAATAAAGCCGGTTTTTGAACAAAAAAATAGTGATATTTGCAGCTCGTTAGGGATCAATATATAAAGTTGATTTTTAAACAAAGAAATTAGGGAAAATCACCATGTTGAAATAATTTTGACTTCTGTTTGCAGGTCCTCGCCAAGGACCTGCAGATTTCCCCTTAATCTTCTGCTATTTCTGAGGCTTGATCCTCAATGATTTCTCCAATCAGGGTTAAAATCTCATCTTTTCCCGTTTTTTCAACTGACGAAGTTGCAACTTGCTGGGGAATGGCTTCCCATGTTTTTAACATTTGCTTTCTGAATTTCGCGATATTGCTGGCAGTTTTATTGCTGGATTGCTTGTCAACTTTGGTGAAAACCAAAATGAAAGGAATTCCTTTGCCACCAAGCCAATTTAAAAAATCAAGATCAATTTTTTGAGGTGGAATCCTGCTATCAATTAAAACGAAAAGACATTGTAGATTCTCTCGTTTAAGAATATAGCTATCTATAATTTTTTGAAAAGAATCCCTATCTGACTTACTTACCGAAGCATAGCCGTACCCTGGTAAATCAGTTAGAAACCAGCCTGTATTAGGCTTGTCCTTTTCCTGATTAATTTGAAAATGGTTTATCAGTCTAGTTTTCCCCGGTTTTTGTGAAGTTTTCGCTAGACTTTTTTGGTTCACAAGCATATTTATGAGCGAGGATTTCCCTACATTTGAGCGCCCAATAAAGGCAAATTCAGGGAGAGTAGGAGCCGGACATTTTGCAACATCGGTATTACTAATTACAAACTGAGCATTTTTTATTACCATGAACTTTTTTTTACAAAAGTAAGCTTATACCTAAGTTTGTACTAAAATCATTTCAAAAATATTCAATGAACACTGCCAAACACGTTAAACCGTACAAAACAGAGAAGAAAGGTAAGAAGGAGCAAATCGCTCAAATGTTTAATAAAATTTCGGGGAGCTATGATTTTTTGAATCATTTTCTGTCCTTCGGAATTGATATCGTTTGGCGAAAAAAAGCACTGAAAAATCTAACTGCCTTAAACCCTCAAAAAGTCCTTGATGTAGCTACTGGTACGGGAGATTTCGCTGTTGAAATTTCTAAATCACTTTCTCCAAAAAAGATTGTTGGGCTTGACATCTCTGAAGGAATGCTTAATATCGGGCGTGAAAAAATTAAGGAAAAAAAACTGGATCAATTAATTGAATTCACGGTTGGTGACTCTGAAAACCTTCCTTTTCCAAACGATGAATTTAATGCAATTACGGTAGCTTTTGGTGTAAGGAATTTTGAAAATCTTGAAAAAGGACTTTCAGATATGCATCGAGTCCTTCATCCTGATGGAAAAACCGTGATACTTGAGTTTTCAAAGCCAAAAAATAATTGGTTCATTAGGGCGTTATATTCTTTTTACTTAACCAAGTTGTTGCCGTTTTTTGGAAGATTGGTGAGCGGTGAAAAGCATGCCTATAATTACCTGGCGGATTCTGTAATGGCTTTCCCAGATGATGAAGATTTTATGGAAATTATGAGAAATGCAGGTTTCTCTAACGTTGTACAACAAAAACTTACCTTCGGTATATGTTCCGTTTATTTGGGAGAAAAATAATTTTACTTGGACTAATTTGTTTGGTTGGTCTTGTCGGTTCCCAAAAATCGATGGCACAGCAGAACCTTAGCTTTTACGATGTTCAAAAATTTAATTTCGGTTTTTTAATCGGATTTACAGCTAATGACCTTCAAATTTCCAAACAAATTGACTCCTATACTTCTGATTCATTATTGGGAGTTTCTAGTGTTACCAATACTGGAATAAAACTAGGGATTATCTCAAATTTGAAAATTTCAAATAATATTGACCTTAGATTAACGCTTCCAACCCTTGCCTTTACTGATAGAACTCTAAGCTATACCTTTGCTGATCCAAGCTTAAATCAAGACGTTAAATTGGAGTCTGCCTATGTGGAGTTTCCGGTGGCTTTTAAATTTAAAACAAACCGAATGAGGAATGTCCGTGTGTATTTTATTGCTGGGGCAAAGTATGGATACGATGTGTTGTTTAACAGAAGGAATGATCCCGAAAACCCAACACAGGGTGAAATCCCAGTTAAACTAAGCGCCAATAACTTCGAAATTAGTTATGGATTTGGGGTAGATTTTTATTACGAATATTTTAGATTTTCTCCCGAAATTAGAATCAGCAACGGGATGAGTAATCTGCTTATTCCCATTGATCCTCCCAATGAATATCATAGCCCACTTAACCAATTATTAGCAAGAACAGTTACTTTAACTTTCCATTTTGAATGATATGAGCAAAAAAACCGTTCTTATTTCTGGAGCTACTTCTGGTATTGGTCAGGCGTGTGCTGTGGCTTTCGCCGAAGCTGGGTTTGATTTGATTCTTACCGGAAGAAGGGAACAAAGGCTAATTGATCTTTCACGAAAAATTAAAGAAAAACATAAAGTCGCTGTTCAATTTTTGACTTTTGATATTCAAATTAATAAGGAGTGCGTAGAGGCAATTTCAAAAATCACTCAAGATATTGATGTGTTAATTAACAATGCAGGCCTTTCACAGGGGCTTAACCCCATCCAAAGTGGTGACTTGGCCGATTGGGATACCATGATCGATACTAATGTTAAAGGTCTTTTATACCTTTCAAAACTTATTATTCCAAAAATGGTAAAGAAAGGTAGTGGCCACATTATTAATCTGGGTTCAATTGCAGCAAAGGAAGTTTACCCGAATGGTAATGTTTATTGTGCCTCAAAACATGCTGTAGATGCTATTACCAAGGGAATGCGAATGGATTTACTTCCATTAGGAATTAAAGTTTCCTTAATTAACCCAGGATTGGTGAATACTGAATTTAGCCTTGTCCGATTTAAAGGTGATAAAGAAAAAGCCGATAAAGTGTACCATGGATATGATCCACTTCAAGCTGTTGACATCGCCGAAGCCATTCTCTTTATGGCTACCCGACCTGCTCACGTAAATATTGATGATTTGCTAATTATGCCTACGGCACAGGCCTCTGCAACACAAGTATTAAAAAAATAAATGGTCTACCTCATCGCGGGAAGCATTCTCTTCAGTTCACTTTTAATTTGGCTTTTTAAATGGAGTGATAAATATGGAGTCCATCGAAAATTACTTATAACCATTAATTATTTTTTCGCCTCCTTTCTGAGCTTTGGATTCATAAGTTTCGATTTTAATAGAGTTATTGAATTATCAGATAAAGCGCTTTGGTTTGCTTTATTTATCGGGATATTATTTGTGGTTATCTTCAATTTTTTAGCCATTTCAGTTAAAAAAGCTGGGGTCACTCCCTCAATCCTTGCTCAAAAAACGTCCGTTGTTTTGCCTGTTTTAGCAGGATTTACTTTTTTTCAGGACACTTTGTCGGTCATTAAACTTGCCGGACTGATATTAACTCTTCCTGCAATTTATTTAGCCAATAAGTCTGAAAAAATAGGCGATTATAAATCCTCGTTGGCATTACTAGCGATTGTTTTTTTTGGGAGTGGGTCGATAGACGTTTTTCTCAATATTATCCAATCTGATTTAGGGCCGAACCAAGTGATTCCATTATTCGTGGTGTTATTTGGTGTCGCAGGTATAGGCGGACTTCTTAGTTTGTTTAAAAATCCACCTAAATTTAACTTAGTGGGGAAGCCATCTTTAACTTGGGGAGCCCTCCTGGGAGGGGTGAATTTTTTCGCTCTTTATTTTATTGTTTCCGCGTTAAGCAAAAATGGCATGGAATCTTCTATATTTTTCCCAATAAATAATTTGGGGATTATTCTTTTTGGTTCACTTGGGGGGTGGATTATTTTTAAGGAAAAACTAACCAGAATTAATCTTGTAGGGTTGATTTTGGGAGCTATTTCCATAATTTTAATAGCTTTAGGCTAATGCTTTTTGAAGACACATACAAAACAATAAAAAAACCAGCCACATCTTTATTTAAGGATAAGGGGAGTAAGTTTTTTGGGTATGCTTATCCAGCAAAATCTGAAGCTTACGTAAAAAAGGTCTTGGCAGTTATTCAAAATGAGCATCCAAAGGCATCTCATCACTGCTATTCCTACAGGCTTGGCGCCGATGGGTTGGCATATAGGATTAATGACGATGGTGAACCCGCAAATACTGCAGGTCGTCCTATTTACAATCAATTACTCTCTTCTGAACTTACAAACATAATAATTATCGTTGTGCGTTATTTTGGTGGAACACTTTTAGGAGTAAGCGGACTTATTAATGCATATAAAACCACGGCATTACTTGCGATAGAAAATGCATCAATAGTTGAGAAAACTGTTCAAGAGGTTTATTTTATCCATTTTGAATACCCTCAAATGCAAGATGTAATGTCGGCAAGTAAGACGCTAGATTTAAATGTGGTAGACCAGAAATTTGAAATTGATTGTATATTAACTGTTTCTGTCCGGAAATCTAAAGCAAATCAATTGTTTGACGTGTTTGGGAAAATGAAAAATGTTAAAATTAAGCTTAAGGAAGTAATCTGATGGAAGCTGTAAAATCAATATTGTTCATCGTTTTAAGTTGCGTATTTGTAAATACAGCGGTTTCACAATCTATGGTGGAAGACAACCTTATTGAGCAAATTATTATTGAATCTGGTAATATTTCCTTCCCAGAACAACTCCATAAAATTTCTATCAAGCAATCACCATTTGGTGTGTATGGTTATTATCATCAGGCATTAAATGGTAAGCCTATATTTAACACATGGATAAAAGTTAAGAAAACTGATTCTAAATTTGGATGGGTTAAAGAAAATACGGTTTCAATACCCTTAAATAAAAATAATGAAGCAATGGTTTTCCCAGAACAAAACCATGTTTTGGAAATGTTAAGAATCATGGAGGTTTTGGTTTATGAGCATAGTATTACTATTGGTTTCTGGTATCTAAATGGAAGCTTAATTCCTGTAGTAAAAGCCGAAATTTTGGATGAATTAGGAGACCATTATCAGTATATTTTCGAAAGTCACGAGGTAATAAGCAAACAATTGAAATCTCGTTATTTATTATCTGACACGACGAGGGTTACCGCAAATGGACTAGTATTTAACCCAGACCCATTAACCTCGGCAAAGGTAATTTACGGAGGAGATTATATAGATAATGACGATGGAAATGTTCCTGCATTGAATTTGCAAAGGGTTTCGGTGGAGTTTGAATGCTATCAAATAAACGACACCTTTTTTCTTCAAAACGAATTCGTCAAAATTGATGAAATCAGCTCCCCGAAAACTGGGGTAACCTTCAGTAATGACGGGAATTTTTCTTATACCCGAGATCAATTTCAATTCGAAGATGTAAATGTGTTTTATCATTTAACAAACACGCAATTTTACCTCAAATCATTAGGATTCAATGATCTAGGGAGTTTTCAAATCCGCGCCGACGCTCATGCCTTAAATGGTCGGGACAATTCAAGAGTTACCACATTTGGTGGGATTCCAAAAATGGAATTTGGTGAAGGTGGGGTTGATGACGGAGAAGATGCTGATGTTATTGTTCATGAATATGTTCATGCTTTAATTTACGATGCATCACCTGAGAGCAACTCAGGAAATGATAGGGAAGCAATGGATGAAGGCTTTGGAGATTATTTGGCTAGCTCTTATTCCAGAAATATTTCTGAATTTAATTGGGGCAATATGTTTACCTGGGACGGTCATAACGAATATTGGGGTGGAAGAAATATTGATAATGATAAGATTTATCCAGATAATTTAGGAAACAGTATTCACCTTAATGGTGAAATTTGGGCGGCAGCCTTAATGGATATTTGGAAAGAAATTGGAAAGGAAACTACAGATAAGATTACTATTGGATTGTTTTATGAAATGTATCCTAATATGCTTATGCCCCAAGCAGCTGAGAGGTTTTTGCAATTAGACTCGCAATTTACTGGCGGAACTAATTCCCCTCAAATTTCTAAAGCATTTTTTGCTAGAGGATTAATGGATACCGTTTTTACACCTCCAATATTGCCGGATACCACATTGAAGATCACCATTTTGGGCTCAGAAGGTTATGGATATAACCCCGTTGTGGTGAATTTTTCAAAAGAATTTTCAGGAAAAATTGAATTATTCGATGGAGTTGGGAGGTTTATTTGGGGTGCAAATTTAAAGGGTGTAACAGAAGTGACAGTGCCTTATAGAAACCAAAAACCCTTTGGAATTTATCACTTGCGTGTAACCAAAGGGTTTGAAAGATTTAACTATCCAATATTAAAACCCTATTAATAAGGTCTTATAAAATCGTGTTCCTTTTCTTGAGGCCTAATACAAATAACAGGGATTTTAGATGAGTTAATCATCTGTTGTGCATACGGCCCTAAAAAGAATCCGGAAATATGCTCTTCCTGCTCCGTCATAATTATTATTAAATCTGCTTTGATTTTTTTAGCATATTCTAATGTTAGCGTGGTGATGTTGTCACCAGCTTCAAAGTATGCGGTAGTTTTTATACCCTCATCTTCAATGTATTTTTGAACCTGCTCAATAATCTTATTTAATTTGAAGTGTTCTTTCTCCTCACCCTTAAGTGTGGTAACCCCTGCAATATGGATGGTTGATCCAAAATGATGTGCAAAATATAAAGCGTCATCAACTTTCTCTCTAGTTGACGAAGATAAATCCAAGGGTAAAATGATGTTTTTAAATTCGTTTTTATCAGTCTCAGAATGTACGGTTAGGGTAGGACATGTGGCCGAACAAACCACTCTAAAAGTGTTTGATCCAACAACGAAATTTTCAATACCCTTTATTCCATGAGTTCCCATTACAATTAATCCGTATTCACCCTCTTCAGCAATTCTTGTGATCTCCTGGTAAATTTTTCCACTGGCCATTTCTGTGTCAAACTTCAAGGCAGAATCACCCTGATGGAGTGAAATTAATTCTTGGAATTTTTCTTCCATTGATTCAGCTACCAATTTTCGGTTTTCCTGGTCAGATCCTTTGGAAAATAAAAGAGATTTTATAGTGTGTGATAAATCATGTGCCTCGTGAACATATAGAAGAGTAATTGAGGCATTAAATATATTTGCGAAAGTCACCGCTTCTTTTAGAGCAACTAGGGAACTTTCAGAAAAATCGATTGGAACTAGAATCTTTTGTAGTGAATTTCTTTTCATTTGATATTAGTTGTTTTTCTAAATCTAAAATTAAATTTGAAAAAAATAAAGCCAATCACCTGATTTTTTAATAAAATCAGGTGATTGGCTTAAAAAAAATATTCTAAAAGACGCTTAGTAAGGTCTGAATACCACCTTGCCAGTCACCTTTGGGCGGATACTTACCACTGGAATTTCAGCATTTTTTATTATCCTATTTGCCTCAGAACCTAATATGTAGTCAGTTAATCCCATTTCTTGCTGGGTCATAATAATTAAAGCCGAATTAGAAAAAGACTGAGCATAGTTCACAATTTCTTGTGCAACATTTTCGGCCTCCAAAACCTTTGAAGTAACATTGATATTTTTCTCAACAATATGATTTATTACTTGATTCATTTGAAGGTTTAACTTTTTTGTTAAAAATTCATCAGAAGTTGTTTGAATTGCAACTACGTGAATTGTGGCATTGAAGCTTTTCGCTAACTCAACAGCTTTGTTGACTTTCCCCCTAGTTTCTTTTGTTAAATCAAGTGGAAGCACAAGATTTGAGAAGTTACTCAGATCGGCTTTTCCTTGTATAGTAATTACTGGTTTTTTTGCAATTGAAGCCACTCGACTTGCATTGGTTCCAACCATGAATTTTTCCATTCCATTTGCTCCATGTGTCCCCATAATAATAAAGTCCACATCAAGATCTTCTGATTTTTGAACAATTTCTTTATATGACTTGCCGAAAGTTGTTTCCCAAGAAATTGTGACATTTTCTTTTTTAGAAAGTTCCTCCGCCATTTCTGAAAGTTGTTCTTCAATAACCATTTTTAGGCTTTCATTTCTTTCCTTATTAAAGCCGATAGCCTTGCTAAGAGTAGCATTTATTAAATAGTTTTCAATAACATGAAGTAAAACTATTTCACTATTAAAATGCTTTGCAAAAAATATTGCTTCCTCCAATGCTTTGTTGGCATTTTCAGAAAAATCGGTTGGGACTAAAATCTTTGTTTTTGGGGTGCTCATGACCTTATTTTTTAATTTGGCGCAAAGTTAAGTGTAAAAAAATCCTTAACCAATCAATCCTCTGCGTGTAAATCAATTAAGTGTTAATTTTTTGTTATTTAAACGGTCCGTAAACACTTGGCGTCGGTGGACGTAAATTATAACTATTTCCCATAACCTGCCCATAGGCTCCAGTTGTTCGAATTGCAATTAGGTCACCTCGGTCAGTTTCAGGAAGTAATACATGCCTTCCAAATGAATCTGAAGATTCACAAACAGGACCTACAATATCGTATTTTTTTTGATCTAATTTGGAAGTTAGGTTTTCAATTTTGTGATATGCTTGGTATAAGGCTGGCCGCATGAGATCATTCATTCCTGCATCTACAATTGCAAAATTAGTTTTAATAGCCTTTTTCACATAAATAACTTTGGTTATTAGGGCGGAGCATTGGCCCACAAGAGATCTTCCTAATTCAAATTGCACCTTAACGTGGGGTTCTGCATGTAGAAATTTCTCGAAAATGTTAAAAAATGCCTCAAAATCTGGAATAGGGTTTGTGTCGGGTTTTTCATAATCAACACCTAATCCTCCACCCATGTTTAATGTTTCGATTTCTATTCCATGACTTTTAAAGGTTTTTACAATATCATTAACTCGCAAACATAAATTCTTAAAGCTTTCTAATTGAGTTATTTGAGATCCAATATGGAAATGAAGCCCAAGTAACTTTATATTTTCAAGTTTAGGAAGATTTTCCATTATTTCTGGAATTTCCGTGTAATTTATGCCAAATTTATTTTCAGATAAGCCAGTAGTTATATAATGATGAGTTTTCGCATCAACATTCGGGTTTAAACGAAGGGCTACTCGGGCTACTTTCCCAAGTTTTATGGCTAATTCATTGATTACTTTTAACTCTGCAATACTTTCGACATTAAAACAGGAAATATTTTGCTCCAACCCAAAAATTATTTCTTTGTCGGTCTTTCCTACTCCTGCAAACACAACCTGTTCAGGAGGAAATCCTAATTTTAAAGCATGCTTAACCTCTTGACTGCTAACGCAATCGGCGCCAAGCCCAATTTCTTGAATAATTTTTAAAACTGGTTCATTAACATTGGCTTTTATGGCGTAATGAATCTCGTAATTTCGTTTATGTGCGCAATCAAATGCCGACTTAACGGTTTTTGTTAACAGTTCTAAATCGTAATAATAGAAGGGTGTTTCGATTGATTTAAATCGATTTATAATGTTCGTATTAAACATATTAATTGTCGGTAAATAGGGATGAATGAAGGGAGGTTAGTGCAGGTTTTTTATTAACCGAATTAACCAATAATGTAATATTATGTCGGCTGCCTCCGTATGAAATCATCCTAATCGGAATATCTTTCAAGGCTTTAAATACTTGATTGGCGTATCCAGGGTGGTCACCTTCAAACTTCCCTACAATACAAATTATGGAGTTATCAGATTTTGATTCAACCAAGCCAAATTGGGATAACTCCTCAATAATTTCCTTTAAATATTGCTTATTATCAATTGTAACTGAAACAGCAACCTCTGATGTAGTAATTAAATCGATTGGTGTTTTGTATCGTTCAAAAACCTCAAATATCCTTCTTAAAAACCCGTACGCCATTAGCATCCTTGTTGATTTGATCCTTATCGATGTTATATCGTCTTTTGCTGCAATTGCTAAAAATCTGTTTTGGTTTTCCCCGAGGCTGATTAAAGTGCCGCCTTTTTCAGGCATCATTGTGTTTAATAATTTCACTGGAATGTTTGCTCTTTGCGCTGGCCCAATGCTTTGCGGATGAAGGATTTTCGCGCCAAAATAAGCTAACTCGGCTGCCTCATCAAAACTCATAGAAGAGATGGGGGATGTGTTGTCAACAATCCTAGGATCGTTGTTATGCATCCCGTCAATATCTGTCCAAATTTGAATTTCCTCTGCATTTATTGCTTCACCAATTAAGGAGGCCGAATAATCTGATCCGCCTCTTTTTAGGTTTGAAATATTGCCAAATTTATCCCGACAGATATACCCTTGTGTTATGTTTATTTGAACATCCTCCTTTAAAACCTTTTTAATTTCCTGGCCAATATAAATTATATCAGGCTCCTCGTCTTCATTTAAACGCATGAAGTCCAAAGCACTAATTAAATTTGAGGGGATATTTTTTTCTGAAAGGTGAAGGTGAAATAATGAGGTACTTATCAATTCTCCGCGGGAAACTATTTCGTTCTCGCGTCTTTTGGAATAAAGTCCTGACTTCCATTTGTTTAGTTGGGAGATGTGCATTTCAATCATCTCAAAAGCCAATTGTTTAAACTGGTCAGTTTTGAATAAGTCGTTAATTAAGGCATGGTAAAACGATTGAAATTCAATTAATTCAATAGCAAAATCGTTCTTTAGGTCATCCTTAAGAAAGTTGCTTAATTTAATTAGTCTGTTTGTGGTACCGCTCACGGCAGATAACACTACAATACATTTTTTATTAGGAAGTAATGAGAGTAAATTTTTAATCCTTTCAGCGTTTCCAACGCTTGTACCTCCAAATTTTAATACAACCATAAATAATTAAATGAAACAATATTTTTTTAATACTCGTGTACTTATTATAATCAAATTTAGTTAATACCTCGGTTTAATTTCATTAAGAATTTATTAATAAAATTCATTTTAAAACATAATTTCCGTGTAAATGCATGAATTTAAATGATTTACCTCACTTTAAATAATTTAAATTATGTTGTTAACACTGGGTCTACTCAACCTAACTAAACTGCAAATTTTATGAAACCATTAACCAACTACCACTTTAGTGCGAAGGAGATTTTTAGTTTTGGTAAATTTCCAATAAAATCCCCTTATTATTTCTACCCTTATTCTTAATTCTTCCTTTTAACCAATCCTATTCTAAATTTAGCGAAGTTAAGCTTCTCTTTACTCAAGAAAATCAGGATTTAGCCACTTTAGGGTTTAATTTCCCGGAATATTTGTCTTATGTAGTTTTTAATAATTTGGATAACTCAAAATCCATTATTTATGAAAATCATAAGAAGAAACATCGAATTAAGTTCGATCAAATTATCAGAATGGAAAAATTTCTTAATGAACATTTTACAGATATAAATGAAGTGCTTGTGTATCAAAAGGTAGACTTTCAGAATTTCAGGACAATAATTAATACTGTTGGTTTTTCTTTTATTAAAAGAAGGAAAAATGAAAAACACATTCTTATTGGATATATCGACGCTGCCGACATCGAGGAGATATTACATTCTCATTCTTTTGACGGAAATGATGGTGTTGGAAATAAGAAATTACTTTTGAAAGACGTAATTTATGTGCGCCTTTAATTTTTTTGTTAAAAAATTGGACGGAAAAGAAATTGAGAGCAGCGCAAGGGGTAGAAAAATAAAAGATAAATTATACAATCTGCAGTTTGATTATTCTTTTGACGAAGAAAATTCTGAAAAGCTAATAACGTATCAAACCTTACGAAGCCAGAATTTAAATGAAAAATCTCATTTATTCAGTGCATTTCAAGGCTATTTTCAGGAGAATTTAGAGGAATTATTCAACACTGGTGGTGATATGTATTATAAGGTTGCAAATCAAAACCCCGAGTTTTTTGTAACTAAAATGGAGATTCAAGAGATGTTAACCTTTGATATTAGTGAGGGTGAATTGACACGCTCTCCCAATCAATTATATTGCCCCAAATTAAATTAATGTAGAAATATTTGTTTAATTAAACATTTGAATTAGACAGGGAATAACCTTATACTTTTGATAGAGGTAAATACATGGGGTGAGACTTGAAAAGTCTTATTATAAAATTTATCCAAAGGCGATAAAGAAAAGCTTTACCAAAATCCTTCCTTATCGCTAAAAATTCCAAAACTGAATTAACAGGTTCTTGCCAAGGAAAACTATTACCAATAACCACGTTCTTACCGGAATGGATACATCTTACCAATTTGTTTATACGAGCAGTATTCTTCACCAGTTTATTTAAAAAAAAATGGCCTCACCAGCAGCAGAAGCTGCTTCTTTTATGTGGAGAAAAAAGAAATTCCCCGAAAAAGTTAAAAATTTACATCAATAATACTTTAGCATTAGATGCTATCGCAGTTGAAGAATTTATGGCTTGGAACCTTCCTAATTCTGGTAGCCACAAAATAGTTTCAGTAATTGCTAATAAAAACTTTAATTTTTTTGTTAAAAAAATAAATAATCAAGAGATTTACGAGCAAATTGACAACAGTATGGTTAAGCTTTAATACTTATCACAAACTTGGCAAATTACTTTGACATCGTAAATTAAAAAATGACAAAAATTAAATTTGGAACAGATGGCTGGAGAGCCATAATAGCTAAAGAATATACAGTAGACAATGTTAAAAGAGTAGCTTCGGCTACAGCCAAGTGGCTTAAATCACAACATTTAAGAAACCAACAAGTGGTTATTGGTTATGATTGCCGATTCGGGGGTAAATTATTTGCTCAAGAGTCGGCGATCTCTTTTTGTGAAGAAGGGTTTACAGTCCTTTTATCAAACGATTTTGTTTCTACACCTATGGTTTCCTTAGGGACAGCTAGATTAAATGCCGACCTTGGTATTGTAATTACCGCTAGTCACAATCCTCCTGAATATAATGGATTTAAAGTAAAAGCCTCCTACGGAGGGCCTGCTACTCCAGCTCAAATTTCTCAGATTGAAGCAATGATCCAGGACGAAGTGCCAACCAATAAATTCGATTTCTCCCATTATCTGGCCGATCAAAAAATAAAGTATATAGACCTTGACACCCTTTATGGTGATGCCGTAAAGAAACAATTCGATCTAGAGGCTATTCGTAATGCAAATTTAGGAATAGCATATGACGGAATGTATGGGGCAGGGCAAAAGGCGGTAAGAACATTACTTCCTGAAGCAACCCTTTTACATTGTGAATTCAATCCCTCTTTTCATGGCACAGCCCCAGAACCTATTCACAAAAATTTAGGGGAATTGTCGGCACTGCTAAAAGGCAATAAAAACTTAACAGTTGGCTTTGCAAATGATGGAGATGCGGATAGAATAGGGATGTATGATGAAAATGGAGACTTCGTTGATTCCCATCATTTATTACTTCTTCTAGTAGATTACCTAAAGAATCACAAAGGATTTGAAGGGGATGTTATTAGTACATTTAGTTGTACTTCAAAGGTTGAAGCCATTTGTAAACAATTCGGGATTAAACACCATACCACAAAGATTGGATTTAAATACATCTGTGACCTTATGGTTGAAGGTGGTGTTAATGCCATGGTTGGTGGAGAAGAGTCTGGTGGAATTGCAATTGCTGGCCACGTTCCAGAGCGTGACGGTATTTGGATTGCATTAACCATTCTTGAGTATATGGCGAAAAGCGGAAAATCATTAACTCAATTAATTCAAGATTTATACGCCAAAATAGGTGAGTTTTCAGTGGAAAGAAGCGATTTACATTTAACTGATGATTTGAAAAACAAGGTTATGGCCAACTGTGCCGCTGGAAATTATTCAGCATTTGGTGAATATCCAATTGAAAAAACTGAAGACACCGATGGGTTTAAATTTCATTTAGGCAACAGCCGTTGGGTGATGATAAGACCCTCAGGAACAGAGCCTGTTTTGAGAACCTATGCAGAGGCAAAAAATAGTACGGAAGCATTTGCAATCCTTGCGGCCACTGAAAAAATCCTTTTAGGATGAGATTTAAACTAGGCGATAAGGTTTCCTTTATTAACGATGCGATGAACGGTGAAGTGGTAGGTATTATTGATGCCAACCACGTCGAAGTTGATTGCGGGGATGGAATGCCTTTGCCAACTCATGAAAATGATTTAATAAGTCAATTCCCAGAATCTGATAAGAAGAAAAAGGAAATATCCATTGAACAAAATTTAATACAGAATGAACAAGCCTACCCAGATGGATTGTTCATCCTTTTTACACTTCCGGCCAAGGGTTCAATAAAACCCTTTGGAGAATGGTTTATTTGGAACAATTCTGATTCTGATTGGCATTTGTCGTTTAGTGAAGAACGAGATAAAAATACTCATAAAGGATTGTTTTCTAGTGTAATGGCTTCCCATTCGCTGGTGCGGATTAGTATTGATTTGCCAAATAATTTAAATGATTGGCCGAAACTAATTTTGAATGCTTTTAACCATTCAAACAATGATTTTTCTCCATTATTTATAACAAAAAGAAGCTTAAAATTTAAAGCCGATTTTTTCGGGAAAACTGCCAAAAAGCTTCCCGTAGGAGGAGATACAGGATGGGTTTATTCAATTCCTTTAGAAAAGGGTATTACACCATTTGAATTAAGCCCAAAACCGAATCTAACACCGGAGTCCCAAGTAAGAAGGCCTGAGGATGAAATTGACCTTCATATTGAAGCCTTGACAGATAAATTTCCCAAGATGAATCCGTCCGATATTTTTTCTCTCCAAATGGAGACCTTTAGGAAAAATCTAGACGCAGCTGTAGTTCATGAATTAAATAGTATTATTTTTATTCATGGAGTAGGAAGTTATGTCTTAAAAGATCAAATTTCTAAAAAACTGAAAACGCACTCTTCAGTTAAATCCTTTGGTAATGCGCCTAAGCGAACCTACGGTAATGGAGCAACAGAGGTTTTTTTAAAGTAAATTGTTTGATTTCTTTAAAAGAACTAAATTCGTAGATTCTTAGCAAATTACAATAATTAATAAAAAAATGTTCATCTAATCTATCGCTCCAGTTTAATATTGGTGAGGAAAGTCCGGACAACGTAGAGTATTTTGCTTCCTAACGGGAAGGCCTTCCATTTTGGAAGGACAGCAAGTGCCACAGAAAATAGACCGCCACAACTTGTTGTGGTAAGGGTGAAAACGTGAGGTAAGAGCTCACGCGGGTTACAGTGATGTGATTGCAGGGTAAACCTCAGAAGTTGAAAGACCAAATATACCTTGGTTGGCCTTCGGGTCTGGAGAGTTACTCGCTCAAATCCATGGAGGGTTGGTTGATACAGTCAGTCAGTGATGGCGGGTGCAGATAAATGATAGATGCCCTTTGGGGTTACAGAATCCGGCTTATTGATGGATGTTTTTTTATTATCAAATTGCTCAAAAGAAAGAAGAAAAAGCTAAAATTCTCATCATAGATGATGACAGAAGTGTGCGAAACATTCTATAAGAAATTTTTGAATTTGAGGGATATCAAATTGAGGTAGCCGAGGATGGAGAAGAAGGGTGAGAATGTTTCTTGCCGAAGAGTTTCTTATTAGATATTTGTAAGGATTATGGTATTCCTGCAAAAACTTTCAGTAAGGATGCAGTGCAAGCTCTTCAAGATAGAAGCTGGTCAGGAAATATTCGTGAATTACGAAACGTGATCGAACGATTGGTTACTTTAAGTGATCAAGAAATTACTAGCGATGATATAAAAAGCTTCGCCTACGGTGGAAGCAGCCAACAAGTTGAGGATAATATTTACGAAATGTTTAATACACTCCAAGATTTTAGAGAGTATACTGATAAACAATTCCTCACAGCTAAACTTGAAAAAAATAAATTTGACCTAGGTAAAACTTCAAAAGAGATTAAAATTCCACCAAGAAATATTGAAGAAATGATGTTTCAATTCGATATCGTTAAGCCAAAATCCATTGGAAGACGTTAATCTAAAAGTGAATTTAAATTATTTAATGCCTGAAGGAGCTCCCGTAAATCGTTGGAAGCTCCTTTTTTTTGTGCTTTTTCGATACCAGTTTCATACGCCTTTTGAGCTTCTGCGTAAGCTGCCTTGTCTTCCAATAATTTACCTAAATGGTAGTATGTCCCAACATAATCAGGGTTGGTAGCCGATAATTTTTTATAAATTTCCAAGGCATCATCCGTTGACCCGGTCTTTATTGTTTCTTGTGCCAAGGCGAATAATAAGAATGCATCATTCGGGGTTTCCTTTAACATTAATTTTATCTGCTCTAAGCGTTTTAAATTCATTTCCATCTATGGTGGTTTTTAATTAGTTTTGCGTTCCGCGCCCAAAAATAGGTTTCCGGATCCATAAGTAAAACAAAATATACTTTCTTACGTCTTTTAAAGACATAGTTTTAATCTTTCAAAATTAGAAAAAATCCAATATGAAGATTTTAGTTTGTATAAGTCACGTACAAGACACGACAACAAAAATTAATTTTACTGACAACAATACCAAGTTCGATAAGGCCGGTGTTCAGTTTATTGTTAACCCATACGATGAAATCGCTTTAACACGTGCATTGGAAATTTCTGAAGCAAATAGCGGTACCGTTACTGTGATAAATGTAGGTGAAGCCGATACTGATGCAACTATCCGAAAAGCTCTTGCAATTGGCGCTAATGAGGCGGTGAGAATCAATTCTGTTCCTGGAGACGCATACTTTGTAGCTGAGCAAATTGCTAATTATGCAAAAGAAGGTGGTTTTGATATTATTTTAACGGGAAGAGAAAGCATTGATTATAACGGATCTCAAATTCCAGCAATGATAGGAGAGTTCTTAAACATCCCATCAATTTCAAACGCTAAAAGTCTAATCCTTGAAGGAGAAAAAGCAATATTAGAGCGAGAAATTGAAGGAGGAAAAGAAATTATTGAAACAGAATTGCCTTTTGTTGCAAGTGCATTAGAGGGAATGGCTGAGCCAAGAATTCCAAACATGAGAGGGATTATGTCGGCAAGGTCAAAGCCATTAAATGTTATTGAGCCCACAGGCTCTGAGCCATTGGTTGAGGTAACTTCATTTGAGAAGCCTACACCACGAAGTGAGGCTACTATGGTTGATGCCGGTGACATGAAGACACTAGTTGAACTACTTCACACTGAAGCAAAAGTAATTTAAGGTTAAACTCTAAGAAGAAATTTAAAATGTCAGTATTAATATATAGCGAAAATACCGAAGGGAAATTTAAGAAATCTACATTTGAAGCGGTTTCATATGCTTCGAAAATTGCAGATCAACTTGGTACCGAATTGGTTGCCGTTTCTCTAGGAAAAGTAGATGCAGATAGCCTTAAATCATTATCTAAATATGGTGTTAGCAAGGTGTTAAATGCAGATTCAGATTTATATTCAAGTTTTAACAATCAAAATTATGCTCACGCTGTAGCTGAAGCTGCAAAGTCAATTGATGCAAAGGTTGTTGTTATTTCTAATTCTAGTAATGGAAAAGGAATTGCTCCTCGGGTTGCTGTGAAATTGAAAGCTGGTTTAGCAACAGGTGCTATTGAATTGCCAAAAACTGATGGCGACTTTGTGGTTCGTGTTAAGGCTTTTTCAAACAAGGCTTTCGCCGATGTTAAAATAAAATCAGAGATTAAGCTGATAACAATAAACGCAAATGCTTTTCAAGCAGCCGAAAATGCAAAAGAAACTACGGTTGAAACTGTGGACTTTGGTGCAGATCCAAATGCTTCAAAGCAAAACGTGAAAGAAACAATCCGCAAAACCGATAAAGTATTACTCCCTGAAGCCGAACTTGTAGTTAGTGCTGGTAGAGGTTTGAAAGGCCCAGAAAACTGGGGGATGGTTGAGGAATTAGCAGACCTTTTAGGTGCTGCTACTGCGTGTAGTAAACCTGTTTCAGATTCTGGCTGGAGACCACATTCAGAGCATGTTGGACAAACAGGAATTGCTGTAAGCCCTAACCTTTATATTGCTATAGGTATTTCTGGAGCCATCCAACATTTAGCTGGAGTTAGCTCATCAAAAACAATTGTAGTAATCAATAAAGATCCAGAAGCTCCTTTCTTTAAGGCCGCTGATTATGGAGTGGTTGGCGATGCATTTGAAGTTGTACCTAAGCTAATTGAGGCTGTTAAAGCTTATAAGGGCGAAGGGTAGTCTTAAGTTTTTGTTAATTTAATAGACACTTACGTTTAACTCCGTTAGATTTTCGTGAGGCAATTATTTTATGGATAAAATAAAATTAGAAATAGTGGGTCTTTCCTACAGTCAAACCCAATCTGGGGCTTATGCCTTGGTTTTAGGGGAGGCAAATGGGAAAAGAAGACTACCAATTATTATTGGCGGATTTGAAGCTCAGGCAATTGCTATTGAAATTGAAAAAATGACTCCAAGTCGCCCGTTGACCCACGATTTGTTTAAATCATTAACTGGTTCGTTTGGAATAAAATTAAATGAGGTAATCATTTATAATTTGGTGGACGGTATTTTCTTTGCCAAACTGATTTGTTCTGATGGAAAGAAAGAAGTGGAAATTGATGCAAGAACTAGTGATGCCATTGCTTTGGCGGTTCGATTTGAGTGTCCAGTTTACACATACGAGTTTATTTTGTCCCAAGCCGGAATTGTAATCGAAGGAAATGACTTTGTGTTTCTTGAGAATATTGAAAATAAAGATGAGCCTGAAAAGCCAGAGATTCCCAAAAAATCTCCTGTTGAAAACTATAAAAAATTCACCAAAATGGAGCTTGAGAAAATGTTATCAGAGGCTATTAGCGAAGAAAACTATGAAGCTGCAGCCCGATTAAGGGATGAGCTTGATAAGAGATAAAAAAAAGGGGATTCAATGTAAATTGAATCCCCTTTTTTAATTAATCGGATGTTTTTATTCAGTGATAAGTTTTTTTACCATTTGTTTTCCGTTTTGAAAAACCTGTAAGAAGTAAATTCCTTTAGCCACATCTCCCAATTCTATTTCGTTGCTGTATTTCCCTTTAGAGTTCTTAAGGGTTTCGAAATACATTTTACGGCCGTTTACATCAACTACCCGGATTTCAGTATCTCCCTTTTTAGCTAGATCAAACTCCTTTAAAATCTTGGCTGTTTGGGTCGGGATGAATTTATTCTTTCTCATAATTACAGTTTTTAAAATTAGAAATTCTATTAATAAACTGTACTATTTTTGGGGGGAGCTTACAATAACAACAACACAAAGACGGATTTACCCTAGCCGAAGAAGTGAAAAATCGAGTGCCAAACTTACCCCTGATTTTCGCATCTGCAAAGGCCTACATAAAAGACAAAAAAATAGCCTTTAAACTGAGAGCAGACGACTATATAACTAAGCCCTTTAGCATTGAAGAGTTGTTAATGAGAATAAATGCCTTGCTTAAACGGGTCTCACCTGAAGATGTTGAGGATGTTGACTTTTCTGGGCCCATAAATTTATCCAATTCAACTTTCGATTACCAAACAAGGGAGTCTATTTCCCCAAATGGGTCACATAAATTAACTTCTAAGGAAGCTGAATTGTTAAAATTGTTGAGCGTTAGGAAGAATCAAATCGTGTCACGTCAAGAAGCTCTAAACGAAATTTGGTTGGACGATAATTATTTCAACGGAAGAAGTATGGACGTTTACTTATCAAAGATTAGGAAACTAATTTCTGAAGATGATGGAATAGAAATAATGAATGTCCACGGGAAAGGATTTAAGCTAATTGTAAGTCAAAAAAACAATTAATATATTAATAAGCCATTTTCATTTGTATTCCCGTCTCATAATTATATTTTTGTCGTACTTACATATGGTAAGAAATAACAAACTATTATCCCGAAAATACTATGAGCAAGAAACACAATTTTGGAGCAGGCCCTGGAATTTTACCAGATCAAGTTTTTGAGCAGGCATCTAAGGCCGTTTTAGATTTTAATGGAATTGGATTATCTCTTTTAGAGATCTCGCACCGTAGCAGCCATTTTGTTGCGGTTATGGATAAAGCAGTTGCGCTTGTACGCGAATTGTTCAACGTTTCTGACGAGTACGAAGTATTGTTCCTTCAAGGAGGAGCGAGCATGCAGTTCTGTATGGTTCCTTATAACTTATTAGATAGTGATAAAAAAGCGGCATATCTTAACACTGGTACATGGGCAAATAATGCAGTAAAAGAAGCACGTTTGTTCGGTGAGGTTGTTGAAGTAGGGTCATCAAAAGATAAAAATTACAATTACATCCCTAAAGGATATTCAATTCCGTCGGATTGCGAATATTTTCATATTACCTCAAATAATACAATTTTTGGAACTCAGGTTCAGGAATTCCCAAAGAGTTCTATACCTGTGGTATGTGATATGTCATCTGACATTTTCAGTAGACCCATAAACGTAAATGATTTCGGAATAATATACGCTGGAGCGCAGAAAAACATGGGCCCTGCCGGAACAACCCTGGTAATTGTAAGAAAAGATTTACTTGGAAAAGTGAAAAGACAAATCCCTACAATGTTGAATTACCAAACTCACATTGATAAAGGTAGTATGTTCAATACACCACCAGTTTTCCCTATCTATGCTTCAATGTTGACATTGGAGTGGGTTAAAGAAATAGGCGGAGTTGTTGAGGTTCAAAAGAGAAATGCTAGAAAAGCTGAATTGCTTTATGCAGAAATCGATAGTAATCCGTTATTCAAAGGAGCAGCAGCAAGGGAGGACCGTTCAAAAATGAACGTTACTTTCGTTTTAGAGGATGACAGTCTTTCTGCTGAATTCTTAAAAATGGCAGAAGCCGCTGGATGTATCGGATTAAAAGGTCACCGCAGTGTGGGTGGGTTTAGAGCGTCAATGTACAACGCTTTAACTCAAGATAGTGTGAAAGTTTTAGTTGATTTAATGAAAGAATTTGCCCTTCAAAAGGCTTAAAGAAGAAAAAAACAAGAATAATGATAAAAATTCTAGCCAACGACGGTATTGATAAATCAGGTAAGGACCTTTTAGAGGCAGCAGGTTTTTCTGTAGACACTCAAAATATCCCCCAAGATCAATTAGTTGATAGATTAAATGAATATGATGCAATTTTAGTGCGTAGTGCTACAAAAGTTCGTCAGGAATTAATTGATGCATGCCCAAAGCTTAAGCTAATTGGTAGAGGTGGAGTGGGAATGGATAACATCGACGTTCA
The DNA here is from genome assembly GCA_047635375.1 of Sphingobacteriales bacterium. Taxonomy (GTDB): domain Bacteria; phylum Bacteroidota; class Bacteroidia; order Sphingobacteriales; family Sphingobacteriaceae; genus JBLIKP01. The sequence continues at coordinate 27,052 of JBLIKP010000004.1, forward strand.
ATATGCACGTGATAAAGGATTAACTGTGGTTAATACTCCAGGAGCATCTTCAATTTCCGTTGCTGAATTAGTTTTTTCGCATCTTTTTTCACTAGCCAGAAACCTACACATGGCAAATCGTGAGATGCCAACCAAAGGCATTTCTGATTTCGGAAAGCTGAAAAAAAAATATTCTAAAGGATTCGAATTACGTGGGAAAACCATGGGAATTATTGGATTCGGAAGAATTGGACAAGAAGTAGCTCGAATGGCTATCGGTATGGGAATGGATGTATATGCATACAACCTTACTCCATATACTGCCGAAATCACTTTTGATTTCCCACCACATATTACCAATGCTTCTTTCAAGGTTCCAATTAATGCTACTACAAAAGAAGAAGTATTAAAAGTTGCCGATTTCGTTACTCTACATGTTCCTCACGCAGGCGGAAAGGCTGTTATTGGGAAAGAAGAAATAGCGTTGATGAAAGACAACGCAGTTTTAATCAACTGTGCTCGTGGTGGAGTAATTGACGAGGATGCATTGCTTGAAGCTTTAGCGTCGGGTAAATTACATTCAGCTGGTCTTGACGTTTTCGAAAACGAGCCAACACCGAAGGAAGCATTAGTCAACAATCCTAAGATTTCTTCAACACCGCATATTGGTGCGGCTACTGCAGAAGCACAAGAACGTGTAGGGATTGAACTAGCAGAGCAAATAATTGAAACGTTTAAAAAATTAGAATTGGTTTAATTTCCAATTTATTATACTTAGATGCCAAATATTAAACCATTTAGAGGATTGATTCCAGCTCCGGGTAAGGAGCTGGAAATTGCTGTTCGTCCGCCTGAGGCAATAGGCTCCAATCCTGGGGATATTAAAATGGCTCAATTCACAAATTCTTTCCTTAACGTTATCTGTCCGTCGCACGACGGGCTTTCAATTAACGGGGTTCATGCTTTAGCAAAGAATCATTTTGAACGACTAAAAAAGAATAATTTAATCGTTCATGAAGAGGAGAAGTGTATTTACATATATAAAATTACCACAGAAGAGTCTTCCCATACTTGCTTATGGGTTTGCACCGCTTTTGAGGATTATGTGAATAATAAGTTAAAAAAACACGAGCACACTCGTGCCGAGCGGGAAAAAGGTCTCATGGAATATTTCATGAAGACTGGAGTAGACGCAAATCCAGTAATAGTTACTTACACTAAATCGGCAACAGTAGATCAAATTATGTATGCTGAGATGCTTAAATCGCCCTCTCACGACTTTTTTGACTCCTCAGAAAATACAAATCATAAAATTTGGATTATTAGGAAAGGGGAAGTTCAAGATTCATTAATTAAGGCTTTCGCCGAAATCCCTTCCAGTTATATTGCCGATGGACATCATCGTGCTGCCGCGGCTTCAAATGTAGGCGTGGAGAAAAGTATGCATAATCTAAAGCATACCGGAACCGAGCCTTACAACTATTTTAGTACAGTTTACTTCTCAGATGACCAGCTTAAAATTTATGAGTTTAATAGACTTGTAAGAGACTTAAACGGGTTCACTTCACAAGAATTTATTGAGAAAATTGGTGAGGTATTTGAAGTGGTTCCAAATGGTAGTTCCCCAATATGTCCAACACAAATGAATGAATTTGGGATGTATTTAGACCAAAAATGGTATCATTTAACCTTAAAAAAATCTGTTGAAATGGGAAATACTCCAGTAGAAAAATTGGATGTTTCCATTTTACAAAACAAACTTTTTAAACCCATTCTAGATATCAGGGATCCAAGAACTGATAGCAGAATTACCGTGTTAAGCGGAAAAGAGGGATTGGTTAAACTTCAAGAGGAAGTTGATAATGGTCATATGGCAGTGGCCTTTTCGCTATTCCCAACGACAATCAATCAACTTATGGAAGTTGCCGATTGCGGTAGTGTAATGCCACCAAAAAGCACATGGTTTGAACCTAAATTGCATTGTGGGTTAATCACACACGTGTTTAGCTAAAACAAATACCACTTAGTCTTCGTTTTCATATTGCTCCTTTGATGTATCAACATTTTGAGATGCCTTATGCTTGCTTTAAAGGCTTATTGCATAAATTGGTCTCTTTATTGGGCATAGTTGTTCTAAAAAATTAATAAATGAAGTATTTAAAGTTTTTCTCCCTATTACTTATCATTCCCTTTGCAGTTGCCTTTTTTCCTTCAAATGAATTGAAAAAGGAAGAATTAGTCATGCAATTGTTAATGCGTGGAATAGATGGGAGTCATTATGATCCGAAAACCATAGACGATGAATTTAGTCTGAAAGTCTATGATTTATACTTAGAAAGACTTGATCAAGGAAAACGCTTCCTTACTCAAAAAGAAATCGACCAATTAGAAGTATTTAAATATCAGCTTGACGAGCAAATCAAAGGAAATGACTTCGAATTTTTTCAATTATCTGAAAAATTACTAATTCAACAAATTGAAAAGGTAAATGGGTTTTATGCCCAGTTATTAGAGAAACCGTTCGATTTTACCGTTGATGAAGAAATTGAGGCAGAGGCCGATAAAATGATTTATGCTTCAACGAATGCTGAGCTTAAAGAACGTTGGAGAAAAATATTAAAGTATCAAGTTTTGAGCCGTCTTGCGACTTCAATTGAAAGACAAGAAAAAGCATTGGAAAAAGCTGATTCAGTAATTGACATTAAGACGGTTGCTGAGCTTGAGGAGAAGGAAAGGGAAAGAGTATTGAAAAGCAACAGAGACTATTTTTCTAGATTGAACAAATTGGAGGAAAGTGATCGGTTTTCAGTTTATATGAATGCTATCGTCAATATTAATGACCCTCACACCACGTTCTTTCCACCCAAGGATAAAGAAAACTTTGATATTACATTTTCAGGCAGACTGGAAGGGATAGGTGCAACACTTCAAGAAAAAGATGGATTTATTGAAGTTCAACGGATTGTACCCGGAAGTGCTTCATGGAGGCAAGGTGATTTAAAAGTAGGACATCAAATAATAAAAGTTGCTCAAGGAGATGACGAACCAGTGGATGTGGTAGATATGCGACTGGACAATGCCGTGAAACTAATCCGTGGTAAAAAAGGTACAGAAGTTAGATTAACTGTTAAAAATCTTGATGGAGTAATTAGCGAGATTGCAATTATCAGGGATATTGTGGTTCTTGAAGAAACTTATGCAAAATCAATAATCATAAAAAGAGATGATCAAGGAAAGAGAATAGGTTACATTGATTTACCAAGTTTCTATGCTGACTTCACCCGAACAGGTGGGAAATCATGCGCTGAGGATGTTTACACAGAAATTAACAAGTTAACTGAGGCCGGGATAGACGGAATGATTTTCGATTTACGTGGAAACAGCGGTGGTTCATTAAACGATGTGGTTAGAATTGGCGGCTATTTTATTGATGAAGGCCCAATGGTTCAAGTGAAAGACGGCAAAGGCCTTCCAATGGTATTGAAAGACAGAAATAAGGGTACACTTTATGATGGACCCTTGGTGGTTATGGTAAATTCCTTTAGTGCTTCAGCTTCTGAAATTATGGCCGGAGCTATGCAAGATTATAACCGTGCAATAATAATGGGATCGCCATCAACATTTGGAAAAGGTTCGGTTCAAAAATTTATAGACCTAGATCGTATGGTTCGTGGTGGTGGCACTGAGGAGTTAAAGCCTTTAGGATCTTTGAAAATTACAATGCAAAAATTCTACCGTATTAGCGGAGGAACAAATCAGCTAAAGGGAGTTGAAAGCGATATAGTCCTGCCGGATCTGTACAAATACATTGAAACAGGGGAGAAGGAATACGAATTTGCCTTAGCCTTTGATGAAATCCCCAAGGTTAACTATCAGCCATGGCCAATGTATAATCAAAAGAAATATCAAAGTGCAATTGAAAAAAGTCAAAAGAGAATCGATAAAAATGATTTATTCAGTTTAATTGATGAGAACGCAACTAGATTAAAGGAAAATAGAGATAAGTCTATGATTACTTTAAATTTAGATAAGCTTATCGCAGAAAGGAAGCAAAACAAAGTAGATTCAAAAAAATTCGAAGTGCTGAATGAAGAAATCAAGGGCTTAGAAATTCTTCCACTTCAGTCGAGTGAATCAAACTTATCCGTCGATTCCATTAAACAAGCTAGCACAGATACATGGCATAAAAACCTAAAAAAGGATTTATACCTGTTTGAAGCAATAAACGTTGTGGGCGATTTGAACTAGATTTTAAGCTCTTAGTGCATTTTTCTAGAAAGGAGCCTTTTGGCTCTTTTCTTGTTTAATAAAGGGTATAAAAACACGCCTAATAGGATTATTAATCCGCCTAAGTAAAACCCAGGAGTCATTTTTTCAGTTTCCCCGAAGAAGATAAATGCCAGAATGATACCATAAATAGGCTCTAAATTAGTGGTTAACACTACCGTATAAGCCGAAAGCTTCTCCATCACTCTAACACCGAGTACATAGGCAAAAGCAGTACAAACAGTAGATAGCAGAATCAAATAAATGTAATCTTCCTTACTTAGGTTGAAATCTAATGTAGAGGTCTTATCAGTAAATAATAATATAACAAGAGTCATTAATGCAAAACCGCCAATCATTTCGTAAAATGAGATGATCCCAGCTTTTGTTGTTTTTACCACTTTTTCATTTAAAATGGTAAAAAATGAAGCCATAAAGGCTGCTGATAATCCCCATAGGATGCCCTCAGTGTATTGGGTTTCAAAATGAAAAATCATGAAAATTCCTAACAGTATAATTACTCCCACAAAGATTTCCAATAACAGAATTTTTTCACGTCTTAGTATGGGTTGTAAAAGTGATGTGAAAAGCGTAGCTGAACTTAGACAAACAAGTGCCACCGATACTGTTGAAGCTTTAATTGAAGCAAAGAAAAATAACCAATGCAGCCCAACTAAGGCGCCTATGCCTAAAAGTGTTAGGATCTTGTTTTTTCCAACATTAAACTTGCGTTTCATGTAGATCAAGTAAAAGAATAGGGTTATGGCTGCGAATAACATTCTATACCACACTAGCGGCAATGCCTCAAGCGTAATTAATTCACCAAGAATAGCGGTGAAACCCCATACGAATACCGTAAAATGGAGCACGATTAGATTTTTATTTGGGTGCAATTTTCAATAAATAAAGTCCGTAAATCAAGAAAGTAATATTGGGAATCCAAACCGCAATAATAGGGTGGAGGCCGCCTTTTAATGCAAATGTGGATGAGAATTGAAAAACCATCAGGAATAGAAATGCTAGCCCAATTCCACGTCCGAGATGAGTACCAATGCCACCTCTTACTTTTCGGGATGAAGAGACTACTCCCATTAATGTTAAAACAAATATGGCAAATGGATTTGCCCATCGTTTATATTTTTCTATTTCGTAAAGAATAGTGTTTCCAGTCCCGCGGAGCTTTTCTTTTTCGATGAGTTTGTCTAATTCGGGTAGGGTTAAAGTCTCCACAAGATTGTCTTGAAATTCAAAGTCTTCTGGTAAGATATCCATTTCGATATTTTTTCGCTGTCCTGAAATTAATTCCTCCTGAAGATTATTTATTTTACGAATAGAATAATTTTCGACGTACCAATTGTTCGAAACGGTATCCCACGTAATCCTATCGGCCATTAGTTTTTCTTTTAAAGAATCCCCTTTGAAAGTCTCCAACGAGAATTTATATCCCGTTGCTCGTGGCTGGTTGTAGGTCTGAATGAAAATAAACTTTCCGGAATCTACCTGAAGGTGAATGTTTTTAAGACCGGTAAATCGTTTCTTCTTTACATATTGATATTCAAAGTCAATCCTGGTTTTATTGGCGACAGGAATTAAATATCCGTTAAAAACAAAGCTTACCACCGCCAAAAGGAGTGCGCCCATCCAATAAGGCCATAAAAATCGTTGGAAACTTACACCAGAGCTTAATATGGCTACAATCTCTGTTTTGTTCGCCATTTGTGCAGTAAAGTATATAACTGCAATAAAAATTAACAGCGGGCTTAATATTCCAGCGAAATAGGGAATGAAGTTGAAATAATAATTGAATACAATTTTGCCTATTGGCGCATTTGACTCAAGAAAATCATCCACTTTTTCAGATATATCAAAAACCACAGCAATAGCCATGAAAATTGCTAGGGTAAAGAAAAATGTACCCAAAAACTTGAATAGGATGTATTTATCGAGTTTTTTCAATAGTTATTAAAGTCTTGTTGCTAGCGTTTTAACCATTTTGTTTTTCCAAGGAGTAAAGGTTCCAGCATTAATTTGCTCTCTTGCTTCACGCATTAGGTCAAGGTAAAAATGGAGGTTATGTAAGGTAGCAATTTGTGAACCTAAACGCTCTTTTGAAATAATGAGATGTCTTAAGTAGGCCTTTGAATAATTTTTGTCCGCGGTAAGCGAGCTTTTTCCATCAATAGGAGAGAAGTCGTCTTCCCATTTCTTATTTTTTATGTTAATACTTCCTTCCCAAGTAAATAGCATCCCATTTCTAGCGTTTCGCGTGGGCATTACACAATCGAACATGTCAACACCTAAGGCAATGGATTCAAGCAAATTAATAGGTGTACCCACACCCATCAAATATCGTGGTTTTTCCCATGGTAGGATGTTGCATACAACTTCTGTCATGGCGTACATGTCCTCAGCAGGCTCTCCAACTGAAAGTCCCCCAATGGCATTTCCTTCCCTTTCAAATGAAGCAATGGCTTCCGCCGATTTTATTCTAAGGTCCTTATAAACGCTTCCTTGAACTATAGGAAAGAAGGTCTGTTCGAAACCATAGTGTCCTTCGGTTGAGTCAAACCGATCACAGCAACGCTGTAACCAACGATGCGTCATTTTTATACTTCTTCGAGCGTAATTATAATCACAAGGGTAAGGTGTGCACTCATCAAAGGCCATAATAATATCAGCGCCGATAGTTCTTTGAATGTCAATGGCATTTTCTGGAGAAAAGAAATGTTTAGATCCATCGATATGAGATCTAAAGGTTACACCTTCCTCCTTAATTTTTCTGTTGTCAGCTAATGAATAAACTTGATATCCACCACTATCAGTTAACAGAGGTTTGTTCCATCCGTTAAATTTATGAAGTCCGCCGGCTTTCTTTATGATGTCTAGACCTGGTCTTAGGTAAAGGTGATAGGTGTTTCCAAGAATAATTTGGGCATTAATTTCGTTTTCGAGCTCATGCTGATGAACCCCTTTAACCGTGCCGGCTGTCCCGACAGGCATAAAAATAGGGGTTTGGATTTCACCGTGAGCGGTGGTTAATGTTCCGGTTCTTGCTTTCGATCCGGGATCAGTATTTTTTAGTGTAAACTTCATCTCTTGGGTGCAAAAGTAGAATATTTAATTCATCCAATAAGTTGATTTGCGATTAAAATTATTGGGAAATTTATAGGCCTATGAAAATGGAAATCATTGTAGTTATGAATTTTTTTAAAAGAATTGAAACCAAAAACAATTCAGTCCGTTAATATAAGTGTAGTTAGTATCTATTATTTAATACTATTTATCGTTTAATTTCCATTCAAGACTATGGGATTTGATTTATTACATGTTAAGTGTAAATTGCTAGACTAAAGTTAGTTATCCAACGAAAAGAAATGGCAAATCATGTTTGAAAATTAGGTTGGGAATCTGAAGGGGTTGGTTTTAGAATCAGCCCTTTCTTTATTTAAAAAACATTTCTTTTTAAATGCTATAAATATTAAAAATTTTGCCTTACCTTTGCGGCAGAATTCATGGGAGAAGTAATATTTTCATGTTTAAAAATTAGGTTGTGAAAAAAAGGGTTGGATTTATTCCGACCCTTTTTTTGTGCTAAATTTTCCCGTCAATTCCCGGTGCTCCTTTAAGCTCTCCCTCAAAATCTTGAGCGTTTAATTCGGAGAATAGTCGCTTCTTCCTCACATAATAATCCCAAACAATGCTTCTTTTATAAATTCCTGTAGGGTTGAGGTTTTTTTGGGAGGTCATTTGCCTTTTCTTTATCCATTTCCCTTGTTTAAAGACAAATTGGGCGTGTGCCTTGTTAATTGCAAAAGCGTGCTTTATTTTGCCGCTTAAAGCGAATTTAAACCATGCTGCCAAGTCCAAACACATCCGAACAAAAATCTTTCCGAAAACCTGATTTGATGGAAGGTTTTTTTGCATAGCAATTAAGCTGTTTCTGAAGTTTAAAAAAGTCTTTTTTGGGTTTTCGGTATTTAATGTGCCCCCTCCTAAATGATAAATGGTGGACATGGGTGTGTACATTATTTTATACCCTTCATTTTTTATTCTCCAACAAAGATCTATTTCCTCCATATGGGCGAAAAAATCTTCATCAAAACCTCCAAGGGATTTGAAAATCCCCGTTTTAACTAGGAAACAAGCTCCAGTTGCCCAGAAAATCTCTTTTTCAGTATCGTATTGGTTATTATCACTTTCCAAAATATCAAATAATCGTCCACGACAGAAGGGGTATCCTAATGTGTCAATAAACCCACCTGCAGCACCAGCGTATTCGAAATGGGTATCCATTCTAAGCCATTTTATTTTTGGCTGGCAAGCAGCAATGGTGGCGTCTCGCGAAAGCATTTCAACCATTGGTTCAAGCCAAGTAGGGGTGACTTCAAGGTCGCTATTTACAATAGCTAAATAGTCGGCATTTACTTGGTCTAAAGCCTTATTGTACCCCCCTGCAAAACCATAATTTTTATCCAATTTTATTATGTTAATATCGGGATAGGTTGTCTCCATGAAAGAAATTGAATCGTCGGAGGAGCCATTATCTGCTACGTACAGCTTATGGTTTTTATATGTCGTTTTTAAGAAGGAAGGAAGGTATTCTTTTAAAAATCCTTTTCCATTCCAATTTAGAATAACAACGGCTACTGAGGGCTGCATATTTTATTTCTTGATGTTCCACCTATTATGTGACCATAGCCAACCTGATGGATTATTTATGATGTCGGCTTCTAATAAACTAAAATATTTTTTGGTTAAGGTCAGGTTTTCCAAATCTGGTTTATCATTCATAGGAATGAAATTTATTTCATAAAAACCACGCTTTACCTTTTTGCATTGGATATAAATCACTTCGAATTCTGTGATTTTAGCTGCTTTTTCAAAGCCAATTATTACTGGGGTCTCTCTTCCTAAAAAAATTAATGAATTTCCTTTTTCTCCTGCTGCAGGTTTTTGATCTCCAATAAATAGGCTCAATGTTTTTTCGGCTTTATGGGCCACAACTGTTCTTAGCCATTTCTTTTTTGGGGTTAAAATCGACCCAAATCGGGAGCGGATTTTAAAAATCATTTTTTCGACACTTATGTTATTTATTGGTTTGTATAGCCCAATTACAGTTGTATTTGACAAAGTTGCTAAGGCCAAGGCTCCCCATTCCCAATTATTAAAATGGGCCCAGCACGCTAATGAACCCTTTTGGTATTTTGAGTCATTAAAAATTTCTGGATTAATTAACTTGTATCTTGATTGAAGAGTTTTCCGCGAAAGCGTTATCATTTTTATGCTTTCAACAATTAAATCAGCTAGGTTTCGATAAACTTGATTTCTAATTTGCTCCAATTCGGATTTTGATTTTTCAGGAAAACAGGTCTTTAGATTATGTTCAATAACTCGTTTTCTGTATTTTACTAGCTTTTGAAGTATAAATGATAGTCCGTCAGAAATCAAATACAGTGCCCAAAAGGGCAGTAGTGAAATCCCAAAAAACAGGAGATAGAGTGTAAATGAAAACGCTTTTTTAATCATTTATATCGCGTTCAAGTTGACTCCCGAAATTGTTAGATCTATTTTTTCCATCAATACTTGGCATTCTTGAGTCTATTGGGACAAGTTTATCTCTCCAGTTAGGGTCGGTGTTTTCGCCCAATGCATCACTGTGCAGAAGCTGATAATCGTTGGTTACCCTAGTTGGTTCAAAATAGATAAACCTTCGATCGCTTTGCTGACCAATTTGGTAATAATGCCAAACTTCGTATGGATAAGTATCAGGATTATTCGAATTGTTTATTATTTGGTTGGGCTTACCATATTGAAGATAAACTCTTCCTCTATCGGTGCGGTAACCAGGATTGAATTGACTATGAAAGTTGTTATTTGCCTGATATACAAGTTGTTTGTAATCGCCCCATTCTTTTGCCGGATTTGAATAATTACGTTGCGACCAAAAAGTGTAAAAGAATTGGCGGGCAAGAGTGTCATTTTGTTCCTTGGCTAAAATCTCTTCCATATTAAGCTCCCTAGGAGTTGAACGAGCATATAGGTAGTTTAAATATCTTAACACCGAGTCTTTCGGCATGTTTTCTACAAAAGTATTTTCAATGTAAGTGTTTTTATAATCATCTAAACTTGGTTCTAATGAAGGATTACTCCTTTGGAAAAATACTTTTTTCTCTGCAATAATTTCGTTTTGGTCATTTTTCAATTCTATTACAAGAAAGTAGTTTCCACTTAATAATTGGGAAAGATCGAATTCGCCAATAATTGCATTAATATTTTCTTTGGTTAACCTTTTAAAGCGATTGAATTTTAAAAGCTTGTTCCCTTTTTCAAATCCTTCCAAATAATAGCTTAAAAGGAAAGGGGTGCCGTCGTTTAATCCGGTTTCCTTATTGTGATAGATTTCTAAATAAAAATTAAGTTTTTCTACATACCCAGGAAAGTAATTTCCAACCCATGGAATAATAAAATATCCTCCTTTGTTAAAATTATTAATCCCTGTTGAAGGGGTTTTGGATTCAATAAAAGTAAGGTCTGAAATAAAGATGGAGTCTGTATTTTCTACTATAGCTCTGTCAATTATTATTTGTCCATCATTGGAGGTATCGTTTAAATCTTTAACAGTTAAGATATAACGGTAATTTCCAGTGTCGGCTTTAAGTCTTATTTGATCAATAATATTGGGATGATTATTAAGGGAGTCGGTGGTGGTTTCCGCCAAAAGGTTAAATTTGTCGGCGTAAATTACCGAATCATTTTTTTCGGCACTGAGGCTAACCAATACCCCAGCATTTTCCATAAATCCTGTTGAATCTTGGTATCTTATGCTGTTTCCATTAATATTGTAATAGATTTCAATAAATTTTTCTCCCTCTTCTGTTTGAAAAAGGCTTGAACTTGCATAGCCTTGAAGCTTTTGTGCTTGAAGATTTAAGCAAAATCCAGTAATAAGAAGAAGAGATAGGAGGAATCGCATATCAATATATTTAAGACAATAAAGATAAGGCAAACAGACCACACATGAAAAATAATAATGAGGTGATTCTTTCAACAGCCTATTTCCCTCCAATTAGTTACATGAAATTGGTGATTTCAAACGATGTTGTAATTGAGGGGCATGAAAATTTTGTAAAGCAAACTTATAGAAATAGGTTTCGGGTTTTAGGCCCGAATGGGATTTTGAATTTAACCATTCCCTTAATAAAAAACTCAGGACAGAAAACCCCCATTCAGGAGGTTTTAATTGATAATTCACAAAATTGGCAAGCGCTTCAATTAAGAAGTTTGGAGTCTGCGTATAGAAGCTCGCCCTATTTTGAGTACTATTTCCCCTATGTTGAGGAGTTTTTTACCCAACCTCAATACCAATTGTTTAAATTAAATCAAGAAGTTTTATTGCAGTTGGTTAAACTATTACGCGCTTCAAGTAGTCTGAGGTTGAGTGATAAGTATATTGAGGAGGGAAGTTCCAATTTTGATTTTAGGGACATTATTCATCCCAAAAAAGAAAATTGGAATGAAAATTGGCTAAAGTATTACCAAGTCTTTGAAAGTAAGTTTGGGTTTACCCCAGATTTATCGATTTTAGACTTGATTTTTAATCTTGGACCAGATGCTTTATTGTTTTTAAAGAAATGTAATTAAAATAACACGCAACTAATTTTTGTTACAATTAAAATTCACATAAATTCGACCATTAATTTAAAATTAAAACAAAAACAAATGAAACGATTAAAATTCCTAGGCCTATTTATCCTTACTGGATTAGCGGCATCAACAGTTTTAACTTCTTGTGGTGAGGAAATTGAAGATGTTGCACCAAAGCCAACCATTAATTTGACGTCTCCAGCTACTTCTTCATTAACTGTTGAAACTGGTGATTCAGTTAACTTCACAGTTGTTTCTGGAGCAAATGTTGATTTAACAACTTTCGGAGCTACTGTTTCTTATGATGAAGGATTAGCAGCGACTGTTGATTTAACTTCAAGTACCTCAACTTCTGATACTACTTTGGTAAAAAACACAACTAATTTTACATATAATGGCACTGTAGTTGTTAGAAATGTAGCTGGTGTTGAAGCTTACACTTTTACCATTACTGATAAAGATGGAACTACAAACAGCACAACTTTAATAGTTACTGTTGAGGAGCCTATTATTGCGGATGTTGTAAATATTTACTCTGCAAAAATGATGGGTGGCCAAACTAATACAACTTTAGGCTCTTACATGGATGCTGATTCAGGTGTTGTTTACCTGTCTGCTGCTGCAAGCAGTAACTCTGCTTTAGTTGACCTTGTTTTCTCTTATGGTGGGACAAATAAAAATTACCTAGCTGCTCCAAGTGATAATGAAGCTCAAACATCACATCCAAATATTGCTGATTGGTCAACAAAAAATGCAACAAAATTTAAAGCTAGTACAGTAACTGCTTCTGAATTTGACGCTATTGTTTCTACTGATGACAGTAAAATTGTTGATGCTGCTTCAGGTGCTGCTGCTACAAAACTTAACGAGTTAGCAGTTGATCAGGTTGGTGCTTTCGTAACAGTTGATGGAAAAATGGGATTATTTAAAGTAAATGCTATTTCTGGTACTTCTGGTGCTGACCGTGCAATTGATATTTCAGTGAAAATTCAAAAATAATCTCCACTTGGAAATAAAGTTAAAGCCACCCCTGAGGGTGGCTTTTTTTATGTTCTTTTTTCGGCAATTCATTAATTTTTTTGCATCTTTTGGTACAATTTGATATTAATGAAAATAAGAGCATCCAATCTTAAGTTTAATCCTATAAATCTTCGTCCCAAAAAGGCCGTTGTTATTCCTGGTGCTCGTCCGGGAGATATGATTATTCCATCCGATGCTATTCCATCAAAAATAAAAACATACAGCTATAATAATGAAGATCTTGAGGTTGTCAAATTTGAAAATTTAAGTGATACCCAAAAACATATAAATGAAAATCCCAATAAATTTCATTGGATTGAAATAAAAGGGTTGGCATCTATTCAGGTAATTGGTGATCTTGTGAAGATTTTCGGACTCTCCAAATTGACAATTGAAGATATTTTATCTCAGTCGCAAAGACCAAAACTTGAATATTTTGATGATCATTTGGTGATAATTTCAAGAATGATGTATCAAAACAGTTCTGATCATATTACTAATGAGCAATTTAATATCATCCAATTTAAAAACTTTCTAATAACCATAGAAAGCAACTATGAAGACTCGCTTGAGCCTTTACGAAAGAGGTTAAATTTGCCTAATACTAATATTCGTGAAAAAGGAATTCCCTATTTAGCCTATGCAATTTGTGATGTGGTTTTGGATAATTTTTTCCCCCTTATTGAAAAGCTTGGCCTAAAAATGGATGAGCTGGAAGAACGCCTTTTGATTAGCTATAAAAGTGAAATCCTATTTGAAATTCAGCAGATAAAAAGTAATCTTATTCACATGAGAAGGGCCGTCTGGCCTGAACGGGAAAAATTAAGGGAGATGCTAATGTCCGATAATCTTTTTACGCCTAAGGAATTAAGGAGTTTTTACCAAGATATTTATGATCATTCAATCCAATTGATGGATATGGTAGAGTCCAACAAGGAAATGGCGGGAAGTTTAATGGAGGTTTATATGAGTTCAGTTAGTCATAAAACAAATGAGGTTATGAAAGTTTTAACCATCATTTCTTCTATATTTATTCCTCTTACTTTTATAGCTGGAATTTATGGGATGAATTTTTCCCCAACAAACCCATATACTAATGAACCTTACCCTTATAATCTGCCTGAACTGTATTTACCTTACGGTTATCCCGTGGTGTTATCCTTAATGGCCCTTGTTGCCATCATTTTGTTTTTTATTTTTAAACGTAGAAATTGGTTGTAAACCTATGGAGTACGATTTAATTGTTGTCCTTTTAGTTGTGCTAATGAGCATAATTTTATTCGCTACTGAGCTAGTTAGAATAGATGTGGCCGCTTTAATCGTTGCAGTAACGCTTATGATTACCGGCGTGGTTACCCCTGAGCAAGGGGTCTCTGGCTTCAGTAATCCGGCAACAATTACGGTGTTCTCCATGCTTATGATTAGCCTTGGTTTAGAGAATACAGGCTTGGTAAGTGTTTTGGGAGAGAAACTCATGAAGTTTTCTGGTAAAAAAGAATGGCAAGTTGTTTTACTCCTAATGGTTGTTGTTGGTGTTTTATCGGCATTTATTAACAATACTGCAGCCGTTGCTGTTTTTCTTCCTGTTGTTTTAAGGATTTCTAAAGAAACTGGAATTTCACCCTCTAAGCTTTTAATGCCAACATCCTTCGCTGCAATTATTGGTGGTAGTTGCACACTTATTGGTACTTCAACCAACATTCTTGTAAGCTCCATTGCAGAATCTCATGGGTATGGTGGGTTTTCCATGTTTGAGTTTTCCAAGCTAGGAGCTATGTTTCTTGGAGCAGGGATAATTTATATGGTTTTTATTGGGCGATTTTTAATCCCAGAACGGCGCGGTAAAAGTTCGTTGACCGACGCATACCAATTACGTGAGTATTTAACTGAAATCATCATCAAAAAAAAATCCAAACTCATAGGAAAAACATTAGGAGAATCTCAACTCAGGGAAAAATTTGATATTGACGTATTAGAGATAATGCGAATGGATGGGGTAATGGTATTTCCCGACATTGGGGAATTAATTAAGGAAGGTGATTTATTGCTTATCCGTGGAAATGTTAAGGAAATTTTGAAAATTCAAGACCAGGAAGGAATTGATATTAAGGCTAAATCTCTTGTTGACGATGCTCAGTTAAGTGCTGGAGAATCGGTTTTGGTTGAAGCAGTTATTGCTCCAGAGTCTTTTTTAATCGGAAAAACTGTGAAAACAGCAAGTTTCCGCCAGCGGTATGGTGCCATGACAGTTGCAGTTAGAAGGGATGGCGTTTCACTAAGGAAAAAAATTAGCCTTGTTGAATTTAGATTGGGTGATTCATTATTGATTGAATGTCAAAAAAGTCAGTTGCAGTCCATGTATAGGACTACTGATTTAATTATGCTTAATAAAGTTACCAAACGAAGAATTGACAAAAGTAAAATGGGAGTGGGGATTGCCATTATTGTTTCTGTTGTAACAATAGCATCACTTGGTATTCTTCCTGTTATGGTCTGTGCCTTTACAGGTGGGTTATTAATGGTGCTAACAAAATGTATTTCCCTTCGTAGAGTTTATCGGAGAATGGAGTGGCAAATTATTTTTCTACTTGCTGGTATAATTCCTCTGGGCGTAGCAATGGAAAACTCTGGAGCGGCAACTTATATTGCTAATATGGTCGTAAATGTAGCAGGAGATTTAGGCCCCGTTTGGATTGTTGCTTTGTTATATTTGGTTACTGTATTAACCACTGAGATAATGTCAAACAATGCTTCTGCAATTTTATTAGCCCCAATTGCTATGACAATTTCAACACAATTAGGGTATGATCCAAAACCCTTTTTGTTGACAATAATGTTCGCAGCATCTTTTAGCTTTCTAACTCCAATAGGTTACCAAACAAACACATTGATATATGGGCCTGGGAATTATAAGTATTCTGATTACGCTCGCACAGGAGTTATTTTGAGTCTTTTAATGTGGGGAATGGCAACCTTTTTCATTTCCTTCTTTTGGATGTGATTAAGTAGGGTATATTTGAACAATATTTAAAAACTAAACAAGGTATAAATGGCTCTGCTATTAACGACCATTTTTTTTGTATTCGTTGTCTTATCGCTGGTTTTTAGTGTTAGGTGGCTAAGAAAGTCCGTAATCCTTACGGAATTTGCTTCGAGGGTATTTCTTTGGATAGCCTTGGCGGTTTCTGGAGTTATATACCTTTTCAAAGTCCTTACCTTAATTCCTCAAACTGAGGAGCCTATTAGGAATACCTATTCATCTTTCCTAAAATATTATGAACAGCTTTATACATTTTTAAATATCCGGCTTTTCGGAATTGGAGATAAAAGTACAGTTACACTGCTTTCATTATTAAACTTGATTTTTTTAATCTGGGCAGTATTTTTCCTTGGCGGAATAATAAGACGGATTTTAAGAAGGAAAATTTTAGCGAACACCAAGCTTGATTTTGGCGTACAACATGCGGTTTCGACTGTGTCCTCCTATGTATTTGTGTTTATTGGAATTATCATTGTTATACAAACCTCTGGGTTAGATTTTGGAGCGATTACCGTGATAGCAGGTGCAGTCGGAGTTGGGGTGGGTTTTGGATTACAAGGAATTGCAAATAATTTTATTAGCGGATTAATTATCCTTATTGAACGACCAATTAAGGTTGGGGATAGGATTGAAGTAAATGAAATTGACGGGAATGTCGATAAAATCGGCGCGCGCGCAACCACAGTAATTACAAATGATAATATAGCATACATAGTTCCTAACTCCGAGTTTATTTCAGGAAACGTGATTAATTGGAGTTATACAGACCGCAAAGTTAGGTTTAGAATTCCCGTTGAGGTAAGCTATAAGTGCAACCCTAGATTTATTGAAAAAATATTATTGGAAGTTGCTAAAGAAAATGAAAATGTACTTCGGTATCCAATCCCTCGTGTTTTTTTCGATGGATTTGGGTCAAACGGAATGAAATTTAGATTAGGTGTTTGGACCTCAAAAATGATGGAAAAAAGGCCAGCATTTATGAGTGAATTATATTTTAAAATTTGGGATAAATTCAAAGAACATGACATACAAGTGCCTTATCCTCAACATGATTTGCACTTTAAATCTGGAGTTATTCCTCATCGTAAAGCTACATCTGATGATGAAAATAACGATAACCCACTTTGGGATACCCATGGTAATGAGAACGATTAATATATGCGTATAATTATTGCAGGAGCAGGATCCGTAGGGTTCCATTTAGCTAGTCTTTTGGCCGATGAAGCTCAGGATATAGTGCTTATTGATGTGTCTAAGGAACGACTTGAATATGCCGAAACTCACCTAGATATTAGTACAATTCGTGGGGATTCTACCTCTTTTCGGGTGCTGCAACAAGCCAATGTAGATCAAGCCGATTTGCTTATTGCTGTAACTTCCCTAGGCGATACAAATATTACTACTGCACTTATTGGTAAAAAAATGGGGGCAAAGAAAACTATCGTCCGCATTAAAAACATGGAGTACCTAGTTGATAAACAGATACTCGATCTTCGTTCTGTAGGTATTGACGAATTAATTTCACCTGAATCCCTAGCGGCTCGCGAAATAAAAAGGTTATTAAAAGAAAGCGCAATCAGTGATTCCTTCGATTTTGGAGGTGGTAAATTATCCCTTTTGGGTTTGTACATCAATGCAGGAGCACCTTTTTTAGGGAAATCCCTTATTGAGCTTGGAAATGAAAATCCTGAGGATACTTTTATCACCGTAGCGATAAAACGTGGCGATTCCACTATTATTCCAAAAGGTAAAACAACGTTTGAGGTAGGTGATCACGCCTATTTTATTTCTAGACCAACGGGAATCAACAGAATTATGGACCTAAGCGGAAACGTCCGTAAAATCATAAAAGATGTAATGATTCTTGGCGGAAGCAGGACGGGAGCCCATGTGATAAGACGTTTGGCTAGTTCCTATAATATTAAACTTATTGAGAAAGATCGTGCTAAAGCTTTTGAATTAGCCGATCAATTTCCAAAAGCTTTGGTAATTAACGGTGATGGAACAAATGTTGAGCTTCTAGATGAAGAAGGAGTGGGACAAGTTGATGCATTTGTTGCCGTTACCGGAAACTCTGAAACTAATATTTTAAGTTGCCTCGTTGCCAAGAAACGAGGTGTAAAAAAGACTATTGCCTTAGTCGAAAATAAAGAATATGTGGCCCTTTCCAATAATTTTGGGATTGATGCCATGATCAATAAAAAACTCATCGCCGCTAATTTTATCTTCCGTTATATAAGGGAAGGTAATGTGATTAATATGGCCGGAATTTACGGTATGGATGCCGAAATTCTTGAATTTAAGGTTAAGGACGGAGCCAAAATAACCAAGGCGGTTATTAAAGATTTAAAATTCCCTGACGGCGCTATTATTGGTGGGGTAATTCGAAAAAATCATGGTTACATAACTCTTGGGGACTTTCAAATCCAACCTAATGATAATGTGGTCGTATTTACTCTTAGCGGATGTGTTCATGCCGTAGAAAAATTCTTTAAATAGGATGCTGAAATTCAATTATAAGCTGATTTTAACTTTGATGGGGCTCCTGCTCATTATCAATGGGGGATTTATGTTGTTAGCTTTGCCTTTTTCTTTTTACTATGGAGAAGGCACTTGGGTTAACATCCTTACCGCTGGATTAATAACGGCATTAAGCGGTGTTTTATTAAGGGTGATCTTCTTCCGGGCCGAAAACAAAAATATTAACAAGCGTGACGGTTATCTTATTGTGACCATGGGTTGGGTTGTAATGTCGTTGTTCGGAACGCTACCTTTTATCCTCTCGGGATATATCCCTTCATTTACTGATGCTTTTTTTGAAACAATGAGTGGTTACAGCACTACCGGTGCCACCATCCTTACCGATATAGAAGCCCTACCTAAGGGATTGCTTTTCTGGCGAAGTATCACCCATTGGATTGGGGGAATGGGTATTATTGTTTTAACAATTGCAATTTTACCACTCTTGGGAATTGGAGGGATGCAACTATTTGTAGCCGAATCTCCAGGCCCATCTGTTGATAAGTTACATCCTCGTATAACTCAGACAGCTAAAGCTTTATGGTATGTTTACGTAGCCTTAACTTTTGCGCAAACTGTAATATTAATGTTTGGAGGAATGTCCTTTTTTGACGCTATAAATCATTCCATGGCTACCTTAAGTACGGGAGGTTTTAGTACGAAAAACGCAAGTTTAGGGCATTGGGACTCCCCATTTATCCAATATGTGGTGGCATTTTTCATGTTCCTAGGGGGTACAAATTTCACAATGATTTACTTAGGATTTAAAGGAAAATTCAGCCGATTAATTAACAATGAAGAATTTAAGTCCTATGCAATTACCACATTAGTGGTAACTTTTATTGTTGCTTTTTCTATTTGGCACTTAACTGACCAAGGGTTTGAATACGCTTTTAGGAACGCAATTTTTCAGGTGATTTCAATAATCACAACCACTGGGTTTATAACCGCCGATTATACCATGTGGGCACCTTTTATCACTGTTTTATTCTTTATCCTCTTATTCACAGGTGGGTCAGCTGGGAGTACGTCTGGTGGGATAAAAATGATGAGGCATATCCTTCTTTTTAAGAATTCATTTTTGGAATTAAAAAGACAAATCCATCCATCTGCAATATTACCGGTGAGATTTAATGGAAAAGCGGTTGATCAGAATATTGCCTTTAATGTATCGGCGTTTATTTTAATTTACCTTCTGATTTTCTTTATGGGCTCTTTAGTGATGTCGTTAATAGGATTGGACTTCGATACTGCCTTAGGTGCTGTAGCAGCTACATTAGGTAATGTAGGTCCCGGAATTGGCGGCGTAGGTCCTGTTGATAATTACGCCGCCATTCCCGGAGCCGGAAAATGGGTTTTAGCCTTCTTTATGTTGCTAGGGAGGTTAGAGCTTTTTACAGTTCTAATATTGTTTAGCCCATATTTTTGGAGAAAAGGATAATTCTATAAGTTTTTTAATAATTTTTGACACTCCAATTTTCTAGCAGGATCGTCGGGAGTTACGTTTGGCAGTGATATCGCTTTATTAAGCATTGCTTTGGCCTTTTCTTTTTTACCCATATAAGAATAATTTACCGCGGCGTCTTTATAGTAAAGGATATACCCTGGTTCTAGTGAAATTGCTTTGTTGAAATAAACCTCAGCCTTTTCATATGATGTTCCTTCGGGAATTCCGTTATAAATCATTTCGGCGGCAGCAACTTTATACCAAGGCATGTTGGCAATTTCACTGTTTAATCGACCTAAAATATAATGTGCTCCAGCGTAATTAGGGTCAAGTGAAACACAGGTTTCGGCTTCCTGCTTTATTAACTTTGCATTTTTTAATCTCTCTTCACTATCTGCTAAAAGACTTAATCTTCCAAGGGCTACGGCATAAGAATAGTGGGCGTCGGCATTTGATTTATCTATTGAAATTGCCTTTTGAGCCATTTCACTAGATTTTTTATAATACGGTTCTTTTTCATTATTTGTTGATTGTCTATTGCCTTCCGTTGCATACAGGTAAGAATTATGGGCTAAAGCCGAAACATTGTTTGGATCTCTGCGAAGAATGTCATCGAACAAATTTCTTGCATCATCTTCTTTATACTCTTTTTTAAGGGTTAAAGCTTTTTCTAAATCACTTTCAAGGCTTTGCGCCGAAGTTCCAATTGTGGCCAGTAAAAAGGCTCCAGCAAATATTAATCTTATGGTTTTCATATTTTTTTTTTACAAATTATAAAATCTTTCAAAACTAACATAGTGTAACGTTTCAATTTTTATGATTTGAGCAATTTTATGTAAATTGGTTTAACCTAATAAAACCTAAATTCATGAAAAACTCAACTCAATCAAAGGTAGTCACCTATGACGACTGGATTTATCGTTTAGGATTAAATTTGCTTCCAGGCATCGGCGATATTTCAGCAAAGATCTTAGTAAGCTATTGCGGCGGAGCAAAAGAAATTTTCGAAGCCTCGCCTAAGGAATTGGAGAAAATTCCTGGAATTGGACGAAAAGGAGCGCTAGAAGTTTCTAAGAGTAATGTTTTGGAAAGAGCGCAAATTGAATTTGATTTTATGCAAAAAAATCAAATTGCCCCGATTTTTTACACCGATCCAGAATATCCTAAGCGGTTAAAGTTTTGCCAAGACGCACCAATAATATTATTTAAAAAAGGAAACGTTGATTTAAATCGTCCTCGGTTTTTGGGAATTGTAGGAACTAGAAATTCAACCAATTATGGGCGAGGTTTATTGAAAGAAATAATGGACAAACTTTTGCCCTTTAATTTAGTCATGGTTAGTGGCTTGGCGTACGGAATTGATATTTGTGCACATAGAGAGGCGTTAAATGTGGGTATTCCTACTATTTCAGTATTGGCCCACGGATTAGATCGAATTTACCCTAATCTTCATCGAAAGGAGGCCTTAGAAATGCAAAAAGAAGGCGCTATTTTAAGTGAATTTTTCTCAGGATCCTTGCCGGATAGGGAGAATTTTCCAAAACGAAATAGAATTATTGCTGGAATGGTTGATGCTCTTTTGGTGGTTGAAGCATCGAAAAAAGGAGGAGCTTTAATTACAGCAGACCTTGCAAATGGATATTCAAGGGAGGTATTTGCAGTCCCTGGAAGATTAGATCAACCATTCAGTGAGGGGTGTAATGATTTAATCCGCACCAACAAGGCTTCACTATTTAAGTCGGTTGAGGATTTAACTTATTTACTTAACTGGGAATTGGAGCCTAAAAAAAAAGGGATGCAACAACAAATGATTTTTGACCTTCCTGAAGAACAACAAAGAATAGTAGACTCCTTCCAAGACAAAAAAATAATGGAATTCGATGCATTATTTCATTTGACAAACTTTTCTATTTCAAAATTGAATCAAATTCTATTAAACATGGAAATAGAAGGTCTATTATTATCGCTTCCGGGAAAAGCCTATAAATTGAAAAATCAGGTTGATTCATATCTATCTGTAAATGAGTAATTTTAATGATTTTTGTTCAGAAAAGGTAAACAAAATCGATTTTAAACACTCAATTACTCAAAGGCTAAGTTTTAAATGGAAAAAAAACTATCCTTTCTATTTATAGAGGATGATGAGGTTGATTTCCTGAATATTGCACGAATATTAAAACGTTCAAAACTTTCAACGGAATTAAACCATTCAATAACCTCAGAAGTTGCAATCAAAAAAATTAAATAAGATTTATTTGTATTGTCTGTGATTATATAACCTCCCTGGATATAATGGGTTAGAGCTGTTAAAAAACAATCAAGCAAGAGGGATATTACCTACCAATTATTTTTACGACGGGTTTTGGAACGCAGGGAATTGCCGTTTCATTAATGAAAAATGGCGCATCTGATTACCTAAAGTAGGGTGACCTTTCAGTTGAAAATCTAACACAAAGTATTCGAAGAGCAGTTTATAACTTTTCCCTCGCAAAAACCGATGAGAGAGCTAAGGAAAATGAGAGGATTTTTATTGCCAACATAAGTCACGAATTAAGAACTCCTATCAACGCTATTATTGGCCTAGTCCATTTATTTAAGGATACACCATTAAATGATGAGCAATTAGATTACTTAAATTCAATTCAACAATCCTCATAATTTTTATTGGCCACGGTTAATGATATTTTAGATTTATCCAAAATAAGGGCAGGAAAGCTAAGTTTTGAAAAACACGATTTCAATTTATAAAAGGTAATTAATCTTGTGATAATGGGCCTTTAACACAAGGCCAAGGATAAAAATTTGCCTATAACCCTAAAAATTGACAATAAAATTCGAAAAACCTTAAGAGGTGACCCGCATAGGCTTAGTCAAATATTCTACAACCTGATTGGAAATTCAATAAAATTCACGGAGGAAGGAGATATCACCATCTCCGCCAAGTTATTGAAGCAAGATGTTGATACATCCAAAATACTTTTCAAAGTTAAGGACACAGGAAAAGGAATTGCAAAATACCAATTGCAAAATATTTTTGAAACATTTAACCAAGCATCATTAGAAACTAGTGCTCAGTTTGGGGGAACCGGTTTGGGACTTTCAATTTGTAAAGACCTAGTTGAGATGCAAGGAGGTGAAATTGGAGCAAAATCTAAAATTAATGAAGGTTCCACGTTTCATTTTACATTATCATTATTAAATACCCAAGGTTTTGAAAATGAAGATGTTTACGATGATGGCGAAATGATGAGTTTTGAAAATGGTAAAGTTTTAGCTGCAGAAGATAATCCATTAAATAAAATGGTTATTCAAAAAATCCTGAATAAATGGAATGCAAATACAACCCAGGTTTGCAATGGAAAAGAGGCTGTTGAAATTTTGGTTGAAGAAGGCGAAATGTTTGATGTTATTCTAATGGATATTAGAATGCCTGTGATGAACGGTTACGATGCGGCAGCTTTAATTACCAATAATAAAAATGAGAGTATAAATTCCATTCCAATCCTAGCAGTAACGGCAAGTATGCTGGATTTTAATGATGATCAAACCAAG
The DNA here is from genome assembly GCA_047635375.1 of Sphingobacteriales bacterium. GTDB lineage: Bacteria > Bacteroidota > Bacteroidia > Sphingobacteriales > Sphingobacteriaceae > JBLIKP01. Next base: position 50,520 of record JBLIKP010000004.1, read on the forward strand.
AATTCGGATATGGTTGACTTTGTATTAAAGTCATTCAATCCAAATGAGCTTTACGCTAAAATCACTAAACATATCGAGCAAAATCAAAAAGCATTGGTTTAATTCCAAAATTGAGTTATTTTTCTTGATATCTCCTTCAAATCTTGTTGTTCCATGCACTTAAAATGTCCTAAAGGACATTTGTTATGTCCTATTTTAGAACAAGGCCTGCATGCTAATTCTTTGATTTCACTTCTAAATTCATTTGTAACTTTATAGGGATACATTCCAAACTCGGGCACCGTATTTCCCCATATGGAAATAATTGGTTTGTTAAACGCGGCTGCAATGTGCATTAAACCCGTGTCATGACTCACCACAACTTTTGCTTGCTTAACTAAAGATGCCGATTGATTTAAATTAAACAGTCCACAAGAATTAAAAATAACGCCATCCGAGTTTTGGAGAATTTCATCAGCTACAGCTTTGTCCATCGGTCCACCCATCAAAACCACGGGCTTATCAATAATTGAGCAAAGTTCAATAAGTTTTTTATTAGGAAGTCGTTTTGTGAAATGTTGAGCCCCAATAACTAATCCAACATATCCTGCATGAAAGTCTGTGGGTAATTCCTCCTTTATATCAACAACATCTTCTTTAGGTATAAAGTAATCCAAACCCTTTTGATCATTGATGATTTCCAAGGATTTTGTAGTTTCTAAATATCGATCAACAATATGTGTATTAGGCAGCTTATTCAATTTTAAATTTACCAAAAGCCATTTTTCGACATTCAATTTTGGAAATGAATAGGAGGGGACTTTAAGCCAGTTTTTTACTTTTAATGTGCGAAGGTTGTGGTGGAGATCAATTATTAAATCAAAATCTTCCGTAATTAGTTGTTTTTTAACTTCGGACAAACTTTTATCGAAGGTTATCGTACAATCTATATAGGGATTATTCTCTAAAACTTGCCTAAAACCACTTTTAGTCAAATAATAAACTTTAACCAAGGGCAGTTGTTGCTTTAAACACCTGATTACCGGTGTAGTAAGAACTATGTCCCCTATAGAACTAAATCTAATGATAAGTATTTTACTAACGTTTCTGATCATCTACGCGATCCTTGGATTCTTTGTGAAAAAAAGTAAGACTTTTTGAATAAACTACAGGTTAAGATTGAAAGGCTTTACCATTTCTCTTCTTCAGATAAGTTTCAAACTCGTTTAAATCTAAGGCATTTAGCGTGTTTCTTTTCAATAGTGCCCCTTTTTTTGCTAGACCAACACCATAGTGCATATCAAGGTATCCTTCTGTGCGATGAGCATCTGGGTTAATGGCTATTTTTACGCCCATTTTTTGAGCATAAGAAATCCATTTCCAATCTAAGTCTAATCGCTTAGGATTTGAATTTAATTCAATGGTAACTCCATGTTTAGCACAAGAATCAATAATCATTTTATGATTTATCGGATAACCTTCTCGTGCTAATAATAACCTACCCGTTGGATGCCCCAAAATAGTGGTGTAGGGATTTTCTATTGCCTTTAACAACCTATTTGTAGCTTTTTCTTCATCCATATTTAAATTAAAATGGACTGATGCTACTATAAAGTCAAACGACTTTAATATTTCCTCAGTGTAATCGAGGCTTCCATCCATTAAAATATCTGATTCAATTCCTTTGAAAATTTTAAAAGGGGCAAATTCTTTATTTAAGTCTTCTATTTCCTTGTGTTGAGCCAAAACTCGATCTACAGTCAGTCCATTTGCATAAAAGGCTGTTTGACTATGATCAGATATTCCTAAGTACTCAAACCCCAATTCCTTGCAATATTCAGCCATTTCCCGAAGCGTATTTGCTCCATCACTATATGTACTGTGGTTGTGCAGAATTCCCTTTAAATCTGCAAAATCAACGAGGTTATCAATTGATTCAATTAAGTCTTGGTGGTAATGTATAGAGTCTTCCATTAACTCTGGAGGGAAAGCTCCTTCGTTGAATTTTTTAAGGGTTTCTGGGCTTAAAGAGTCTAATTGCTCAAGAAATACTGAAGAAGACTGATTCCGGGCTAAGAATTCTGTTTTTTTCAATTCCGTTTTACATAGAATTGAAATGGGTAATCCGGTTTGGTCAGATTTTAAAATCAAAAGGTTTCCCTCAATTTCTGCTGAATAAGGTGTGTCCTTGAATATTACGGAAATCTCTTCAGGTGTTGCAATTAAACCTAATTCTAGCTTTTCAATGATTTGGCATTTTCTTGAAAATTGCCCTAATGAAATAAGTTGTTTTCCGTTTTGTAAAGCAATTTTGGAGATTTCGTTTACTATTTCTTCTGCAATAGGATAAAGGACTTTGTTTTTATTGGATTGAAGAAATTTGAGATTCTCAAGGATTGATTTTTGTAATTTCTCACCAAATCCTTTCAGTTGTATCAGTCTGTTTTCTTCGCAAGCTTGTTGTAATTCCCCAATAGATTCAATCCCAAAATCTTTCCAAAGCGTAGCTATTTTCTTTGGGCCAACACCTTTAACGGACATGATTTCAATTATTCCAGCGGGTGTTTGTTGAATTAAATCGTTTAATTCAACAATTTCACCTGTGGAAATTAGTTCTTGAATTTTTTCAGCTAGCCCCTTTCCAATCCCCTTAATCTTCTCCATTTCGGGCTGACTAAGTTCAGTCAGATTTTGGTCAAGCCGAGGGATTTGAAAAACTGCATTTGCATAGGCTTTAATTTTAAAGGGATTGGCGCCATGCAATTCCATTAATTTATGATAAAGCTTAAGGGTGTTTGAAATCTCCTTATTGGTCATTGAACAGGATTAATTTATGCTGATGGAATAGGGTAATCTTGCTTGAATTCCGCTCATTTGAGAGAATTCCTTCAATGTTTTTAATTCTTCGGTTGCTTTTTCTCCGATTAGTTTAGCTAATGGCGCTTTTATGCTAGCTTGAGATAATTGGCTTAATATTTCCTCTAGGGCGTCCTTTTGAACTGGTAATTCTTTAATTCTGAAGTTTTCAATGCCAGCTTTCTTGGCGGCCATGACAATCGCTTCTTTTATTCCGCCAAGTTCATCAACAAGATTAATTTCTAATGCTTTTGATCCGCTGTAGACTCTACCTTCACCAATCAATTTTACGTCTGCTTGTGAAATCCCCCTTGCGTCAGCTACGCGCTGAGTAAATATATCGTAGGTATGGTTTACATTAGTTTGCATAAATGCTCTTTCCTCTGGGGTCATGGGTCTAGTTAATGAAATCATATCAGCATGATCTGCTGTTTTTACCCCGTCAAATGTGATGCCAACCTTATCATTGAAAAATTTCTTGGTATTAGGAATCACCCCAAATACACCAATAGATCCAGTAATTGTATTAGGCAGCGCAATAATATAATCGGCAGCACAAGCAATATAATATCCGCCTGAAGCGGCAACTGAACTCATACTAGCAATAACTGGTTTTTTTGCTTTAGCAAGCATTAGCTCACGCCAAATAACCTCCGAGGCCAAAGCGCTACCTCCCGGAGAGTTAATTCTAAGGACAATAGCCTTAACATTATCGTCTTCGTGCGCATCTTTTATGGCCTTTACCATTGTAACTGATCCTATGGTTTCATTCTCACCCGATCCAGACATGATTGCTCCACTTGCATAGATTACGGCAATTTTGTTTTTCTCTAATTTTTCAATCGGAGCAGGAACCTTGTTGTATTTAGAAATTTTAACCAAATTCAATTTTCCAATTACACCAGACATGATTTTAAGGGTATCGTCAACCTGGTCCTCATAGGTTAAATAATCTACCAAACCTTTGTCTGCCGCTGCACCTGGGCCGGTAATTTCAAGATTGTTAGCATAGGAGTGAAGCTGGGTCGAAGGAAGATTGCGACTTTCGCCTATGTCGGTTAGGAACTGACTGTAGATATCACCCAAATACTCTCGAGTTTGCAGTTTACTTGGCTCACTCATTTTATCAAGAATATAAGGTTCCACGGCACTTTTGAATGTGCCAACCTTTATTATTTGAGGTTCAATCCCCAATTTATCCAATGCGTTTTTATAGAAAGTGTAATTCGCGGAAAGCCCAACGAATTCAAACATCCCTGCTGGATTCAGGTAAATTTTGTCAGCAACAGAGGCTAGATAATATGCCTTTTGAGTATAAACCTCAGAGTAAGCAAGTACAAATTTTCCTGCAGTCTTGAATTCGGTTAGCTTATTTCTGATTTCCTTACATTGGGCAAACCCTGCAGAAACTATTGAGATATTAAGGTAGATGCCCTTTATGTTTTCATCAGTTTTGGCTTTTTCAATATTTTGCAAAATATCGTTTAATCCAAGGCCCGCCATTTTCGGGAAACCTGGTAATTCCAATTCGCCCAAACCATCATTGGCCGATCGTTCGGTAATAGGGTAGTTAAGCCTTAACTCTAAAATTGAGTTAGGCTTAATGGTCACCTTTTCTTTTTGTCCAACACTTGAAATCATTCCGATTCCAATAAAGATTAAAATTAAAAGAGATATAAATACTCCTAAGATTGAAGCGATTAAGAATTTAAAAAATTGATTCATATTTTATGATTTTGAAACAAAAATAAGGAAATTAGGGAAGCATAAAACTCTAAATGAAAAAACAAGCACTTACACTTCCAATTAATGGAATAATCCTGTCCTTAGGAAGTAATTTAGGGAATAAAGAATTGAACATTAATCGCGCCCTAAATTTATTAAATATTAAAGGTTGGGATATTCTAAAGGTAAGCTCTTTTTTTGAGACTGAACCATGGGGAAATGAGGATCAACCTTGGTTTATTAATAATATTGTCTGTGCAAAATTTTCAGGATCGCCTAAGGATGCCATTAATTCTATTTATCAAATCGAAAAAGAATTAGGCCGAATCCGAGAAGTTCATTGGGGCGAAAGAAGTATTGATATAGACATAGTGTATTGGGATAAGGTTTTTATAAAAAATGAAATACTTCAAATTCCACACCTTAATTATCGCAATCGAAAATTCGTGTTACTTCCACTAAAAGAATTGTTTCCAGATTTTTTTGATCTTGAGGTCCGTAAAAATATTACTCAATTATTAGGAGAATGTAGCGATTCCCTAATTTGCAGGATGGCCTAGTTTTTCTGTTTTTTCTCTTAAATATTTTTAATATTTGTTACTTTAACACTGTTTAGGTTTGAATAATGGAAAATGCAGCTACGATCTTTCATATATTGAAATTATTTCAAAGGAAGAATCCTTTATTAAAGTCATGGTCAATACTTTCATTGAGGAAATCCCTCTAAATATTAAGTATATGGAGGAGTGATTGACTTCCAGAGATTTAGAAGGTGGTGGTGTCGCTCATAAAATTAAGCCCACCTTAAGTATGCTTAATATTGTTAAGTTAAAGCCCATAGTCCTTGAATTGGAAGCACAAGCAAAAAACGAAGGCGATTTTGCAAATATAGAGCTCCTTATTAAAGAGATGAAATTAGGTTGTGATTCAGTTGTTTCAAAATTAAAAGAAAAATACATCCACTAGATGAAAAAAATATTAATTACTCTTATGGTATTCGGAATTGCCCTAAATTCCATTGCACAGAATTCAAAAGATAAGAATGATAATCCGCCACCGGCTCCTCTACCAATTGAGGCTAAATCGGAATCTATTGTAACACCCCCACCACCTTCTGAAAAAATAATAAAGAAAGTTATAGTTCAAGAAATTAAGGATGATCCCTATAAAGCTTCATCCTATAACGTTTATTCTATTGGTTTAAATGTAGGAGTTACCATTCCACGATTTATTTTAGGAACGCCAGATTTTAAGGAAGGGAATATTGGGACTGGGTTTAACCTTAATATAGGAAAAAGTGTCACCCCAATTTTAACCATATTGGGTGAATTAGACAGAGGTGGAGTTTCTGGAGGGAACTCCGCAGGGACGCAAAACTTCACTTCAAATTATTCACTATTTAGCACAAGTGCTAAAGTTTACTTTTCCAATGTGGCAGGGAAGAAATTCTCCATGTTAGAGAATAAACTTAATATTTATGGTCAATTAGGACTAGGGGTTTCTTTTCTTTCTGGGTCAGTAACAAATTCAGCCGATTTAATTTTAAGGGAACAAACAAATAATATTGCTCTTACGTTTCCTGTGGGGCTTGGGCTGGAATATAGAGTTTCTAAGAGATTGGACCTGAATGCAGGCTTTAAAGCCTACTTATTTGATACAGATGGATTAGACTTAACTGCAACTACCGCTGGTTTCGATAAAGTAACGTTTATCCATTTTGGAGCTAGAATTCACCTAGGCAAAAAGGACAAGCCATTAGTTTGGGCGCTACCAATAAATGAAAAAGACAATCCTGAATCTGATAAGGAAATGGCTTTGGTCAAGAAAAAACTTAAGGATTTGGATGATAAAGTCCAAGAGTTAGATAATATGAAAAAAGATATCGCACGAGCTCGTGATGATATTCATAAAATGAAATTTTCTGGCTTTGGAGATGAACTATTAAAAGAGTCTGGTGTAGTTGGAACTAATAATGTAGCAGGAAATACTAAAAATGGAAAGTCCATTGCAGGAAATACTAAAAATCAGAGCACCAATAATTATTCACTTACTGAATATTCACATCTTCCGATTATTTATTTCTATTATGATAGTTATGAAGTAAGTTTGGAGGGGATTAAGCAGATAAGTGAGGTGAGCAGAGTATTAAAAAACAACCCCTCAATGAAAGTTAGGGTAATTGGACATACTGACGAATATGGAACAAAAGACTATAACCAACAATTGGGAAAACGTCGTGCAGAAGCCGTGTATCAAAAAATGGTTTTTGTTTTTGGTGTACCTAAAAATCAAATAATTATTGATTCTAAAGGGAAAGAATTTCCTCTTAGTATTGGAAGGTCAGAAATTGCCAAATCTTACAACAGAAGGGTTGAATTTGACTTCGAATAAATAATAAAATCTAAAAAAAATAATGAAAAAATTTAGAATCATCCTTTCGGCCATTTTATTAATGGTTGGATTAGGAGTGAATGCTCAGAACCACCATTTAGATAGCCTATCTGGATTTTATTACACCCAAGATATTAATGATGTTTGGGGCTATGTAGATAGCAATGGAACTGAATATGCATTATTAGGGGTAGAGAATGGAACCGCAATTATAAGTCTTGCAGATTTAAACAATCCTGAGCAGAAATTTTACATTCCAGGTCAGGGTACTATTTGGAGAGATCTAAAAACTTGGGCAGGACATGCTTATGTAAGTGCCGATAACAATACAGACAGTCTTTTGATTATTGATTTAACTCAAATACACAATGATAGTATTCGGTATAAATTTGAGTCGGTAGGAGATTTAGGAATCACCCAAGCCCATAATGTGTGGGTTGACGATAAAGGATTTCTTTATCAATTAGGGGCCGATTATTTAAGAGGTGGTGCGGCCATTTATGATTTAAATGCAGACCCGTATAACCCTGCATTGGTGGGTTTCTACGATGAGGCCTATCTGCATGACGCATATGTTCGTGGTGATACTTTATACGGAAGTGAAATAAATAACGGTAAATTTTCAATTATTGATATTCAAGACAAGGCAAATCCGGTAGTAATTTCAAAAACCACCACTCCATTTGAATTTGCTCACAATGGTTGGTTAAGTGATGATGGGAAGACTTATTTTTCAACTGATGAGAAACCAGGAGCGTTCATCGCGAGTTATGATGTGTCTGACCCAATGAACGTAACCGAATTAGACAGGATTAGAATTTATCCAGGAAACAAAATTATTCCACATAATGTTCATGTTTTAAATGACTTCATTGTAACTAGTTACTACGAAGCAGGGGTAGTTATTTATGATGGAGCTCGCCCAGATAATTTAATAGAGGTAGGGCATTTTGACACCTACTTGCAAGGAAATGGAGATAGTTATGAGGGATGTTGGGGTGCATATCCATTCTTACCTTCAGGGGTAGTTTTGGCAAGCAGTGCTCCAGGCGGATTATACGTTCTTCAGCCAGATTATAAAAGAGGGTGTTACTTTGAAGGGACTGTAATTGATAGCCTTTCAAGAAGTCCAATTAATGGTGCAAAAATAGAGATATTAGAAACATTAATTAATAAAAACACTTCAATTTCTGGAGTGTTTAAAACTGGTTTAGTTGACAGTGGGTACTATTCAGTGCGCGTTTCAAAAACCGGATATTTTGATAAAATTATCGATAGTATTTTCCTTGATAATGGTTTACTAACCGCAATGGAAGTAGAGCTGCTGCCATTTGCAACTTACTCTTTTACTGGTGTTGTTACGGATAAAGTATCTGGTGACCCTGTGCCTTTTGGAAAAATTCAATTTAAAAATGGCGCTAGGATTTATGATGCTGAAGCTGATGCTGGTGGTCAATATTCAATGAACGGTGTAACCGAAGGTGCTTATGAGGCAGTGGTTGGCGCTTGGGGCCATTTGACCGAAGATTTTGAAGTTGAAGTAAGTGAATCAAATAACACAAAAGATTTCGAGCTATTAACAGGAATTTACGACGACTTTATTTTCGACTTTGGTTGGGAAGTAAAAGGAGATGCCTTAAGGGGGGTGTGGGAAAGAGGAATTCCTATGGCTTCTTTTTATAGAGATTTTTCCGGTCTAGATTCGGCTCAAGCCGAAAGCGATTTGAAATCTGACTTTGGTGACAATGGTTATTTTACTGGACGTATTGAAGATACTGATAACAACAATAACAATAATAACGAAGTTGATCAAGGAAAGACTGTAATCTACTCGCCAGAATTTGATGGAACTAAGATTGACAACCCAGTTTTGAGCTATTACCGATGGTTTTATATAAATGGTGGTAGCGTGCCAGGTGATACAATGATCACATTCGTAACCAATGGTTCAGATTCAGTGAGATTGGCAACAGTTGCAAAAGTAAATGGAAATAATAATGCTAACAACACATGGAAGTATATTGAAATTGCTTTGACTGGGAAAATTGACTTGACCAGCACCATGAAGGTTGGTTTTGAAATTAGCGATTATGCAAATAAGAGGAATTTTGTTGAAGCAGGAATTGATAAAGTAACGGTTATGCCTCAAGGTGTTGTAAACTCACAAGCTAGTGTTTTTGATAACATTGAAATGAATATATATCCTAACCCAGTAAGTGGAAATCAGGTAATAATTTCTATTCCTGATTTTGAAAGTGTTACTTCTTTGGAGGTTATTTCAATCGATGGGAAGGTAAGATATTCTCAAATTCATGGAGTTAATAATATGAATACCATAAACCTCTCAGAGTACCCATCAGGGATTTATTTTGTAAAAATTAAAACAGATAAAGGAGTTCAAACTCAAAAATTCATTAACTAAATATAAAAAAAGGCCCGTTAAGGGCCTTTTTTTATTCACATCCTAGCAAAACTAAAATGCGTTTCAAAAAAATGTTTATTTTAGCCCACCTTGAAATAATCTAAAAATTACAACTATGACCCAAAGATCAGAACTATTCGGCCATCCAAAAGGGCTGTATATTTTATTCTTTACCGAATTATGGGAAAGATTTTCTTACTATGGAATGCGTGCCATTTTGGTGCTTTATATCGTATCATCGGCATCTGGATTAAATCCAGGGTTAGGTTGGTCAAATGCAGATGCACTTTGGCTTTACGGATGGTATACGATGCTTGTATATGTTGCTTCCATCCCTGGGGGTTATCTAGCTGATAAATTTTGGGGCCAAAAGAAGGCTGTCCTCATTGGTGGTATTTTACTCTGCGCGGGGCATATGGTGCTCGCAATTGAGCAAACGTGGGCCTTTTACACGGGTTTATCTTTAATTATTCTTGGTGTTGGTGGATTAAAGCCAAACATTAGTACAATGGTAGGTGGCCTTTATCCACAAGGTGATATTAGACGTGATAAAGGTTTTACCATTTTCTACATTGGTATAAACGTTGGAGCTTTCTTAAGTTCGATTATTGTAGGTTATGTAGGAGAAACTATAGGCTGGCATTACGGTTTCGGTTTGGCCGGAATTGGAATGATCCTTGGTCAGGCTGTTTTCATGTGGGGACAAAAATACCTCGTTGGGGTAGGCGACTACATTGGATCTAAAGAATCTGGAGGTGCAGAAGTTGCTAAAAAACCATTGACCAAAATTGAAAAAGATAGGGTAATCGTCCTGTTGATTTCTTTCCTTATTATTATTGTGTTCTGGGGAGCTTTTGAACAAGCCGGAGGATTGATGAATATATATGCTAAAGAAAAAATAGACCGATTCATTGGTAATTGGGAAGTCCCTGCGTCTGTATTCCAGTCCGTTAACGCATTCTTTATTATCACATTAGGTACATTAGTTGCTGGTTATTGGGCGATAAGAAAGATTAAAGGGAAAGAATCATCCTCAATTTTCAAGATGGCGATAGGTACCATAATCATGGGTCTTGGTTTCTTATTCATGGCAAAAGCTTCAATTGATGTAAGCGGTGCTGATTCAGGAAAGGCAAGCATGACGTTCTTAATCCTTGCTTATTTATTCCATACGGTTGGAGAGCTTTGTGCAAGCCCGGTGGCTTTATCATTTATTACAAAGCTTGCCCCGGTTAAATATGCGTCTATAATGATGGGAGTATACTTTGCGGCCACAGGTTTTGGAAACAAACTGGCGGGTAGCATAGGGGAAGCGTCACAGATTGAGCCTGTCAAAGTAGAATTGACCGCATCAGGAGATCAACTTTCAGGTTTGATTAACAATGATGCCTTGGTAAACGGTGATAATTTCAACCTAAATGGTACAATTTATTTAAACGGATCTGACTTAATTTTAACCAATGATAGGGGAGACGATTTATCGACTTATATTTCCCTTTCAAACGAAAATCAAGCGCGGCTTTCTGTAATGTTGAAGGATGAAGGAGCATCCA